>JAHEEJ010000076.1 GCA_024640705.1 Deltaproteobacteria bacterium | reverse complement strand
CGGGCCTCGCTATAAACTCCCGATCTGATCCCGAGCGGTGGTCGATCGAGACCGCCGAGGCTGCGGCCAAATTGGAGGTAAGCAAGGTGAACGCAGGCGACGCACGGAAGCGAGATCTGGCCGCACTACTGCACCCGGCGACCAACCTCGCGGTTCACGAGGAGCGCGGCCCGCTGATGATCGAGCGGGGCAAGGGGATCTACGTCTACGACAGCGACGGCAAGGAGTACATCGAGGGCCTGGCCGGCCTCTGGTGCACCGCCCTCGGCTACGGGGTGGAAGAACTCGCGGAAACCGCTGCGGCGCAGATGCGCAAGCTCGGCTTCGGCCATCTCTTCGGCAGCAAGACCCACCAGCCCGCGATCGAACTCGCCGAGCGCCTCGTGCAGATGGTTCCGATCGATAAAGCGCGGGTCTTCTTCGCGAACTCGGGATCCGAGGCGAACGACAGCCAGATCAAACTCACCTGGTATTACAACAACGCGATCGGTCGCCCCAAGAAGAAGAAGATCATCAGCCGAAATCGCGCCTATCACGGGGTGACGGTTGCGAGTGGCAGCCTGACCCGCCTGCCCGCCAATCAGCGCGACTTCGACCTTCCGATTGCGAACATCATCTATACCGATTGCCCCCACCACTACAGGGACGCCGAGCCCGGTGAGAGCGAGGAGGAGTTCGCTTCGAGACTCGCCGCGAACCTCGAGCAGTTGATCGTCGACGAGGGGCCGGACACCGTCGCCGCATTCATCGCCGAGCCGGTGATGGGGGCGGGCGGCGTCGTCGTTCCTCCGCGCACCTATTTCGAGAAGATCCAGGCCGTGCTCCGGAAGCACGACGTCCTGTTCATCGACGATGAAGTGATCTGCGGTTTCGGGCGGACCGGCAATGCGTTCGGCGCGCAGACCTTCGGCATGCAGCCGGATACGATGTCGCTCGCCAAGGCGCTCTCGTCGGCCTATCTGCCGATCAGTGCCGTGGTGATTCCCGAATTCATGTACGAGCCGATGGTCGAGTCGAGTCGCAAGATCGGCGTCTTCGGGCACGGCTTCACGTACAGCGGTCACCCGGTGAGCGCCGCCGTAGCCGTTCGCACGCTGGAAATCTACGAAGAGCGCCAGGTCTTCGCGCATGCCGCCAAGGTGGCCGAGCACTTCCAGGCGCGGCTCAGGGCGCTGTCCGACCACGCGCTCGTCGGCGAGGCTCGCGGTGTCGGGCTGATCGCGGGCTGTGAGATGGTCGCCGACCAGAGCACCGGCAGGGCCTTTGCGACGCCCGGGAAAGTGGGTGGCTACTGCATGGATCGCTGCCAGGAGCACGGGCTCGTGGTGCGCAACATCGGCGACACGATCGCGCTCTGCCCACCGCTCGTGATCACAGAGCCCGAGATTGGCGAACTCTTCGATCGCCTCGAAAGGGCACTCGACGACACACTGGCCTGGGTAGAGCGAGAAGGCCTGCGCGGCTGATCGACCCCGCAAGCGAAGCCCAGCTAACGCGCGCGTCGCGCGCGATACGTCCCAGCGAGGCCGACGAGTCCGAGTCCGAGGAGCAGTGCGGTCGAGGGTTCGGGAACGGGTGGTGTGCCCACGACCGCCCGAGGTGGCGGAGATTCCCAGCCGTGCCGGTCGGATAGAAATTCAAACAGACGGGATTCGAACAGCGGGAGCTCGAAGCTCGGCGGCCCCGCGGTGCGCGGAAACAGCCCGACCGGAGGCCCGATCGGGACCTCGAGCCATCGCGCGGGTCGAAAAGCCTCCGAGCCCGAGGGTCCGAGCACGATGCTCGCGCCTTCCTCGGCAATGTCCGCCGGAGTGCTGAGATGAGCGGCTGCCAGCCCCGCAGTGGGCGCGAGCCATGCCGCCACGACGAGGATCGCTGTCGGGCGCATTCGAATTCCCTCGTGGTGGGGTGATGCGCCAATAGGTGGTCGCCGCGAGGGGAAAGTCGCAGAAAATCTCCCCATTTTTTTTGGACCCCGAGCTGTCTCCGAATCCTTACGGGCAGCCACAGCCGGAGGGCTGGGTTTCGCCCATCCGAGCTGCGAAATGCTCCACAGATCTCCCTCCGGCCTGCCGATAGGAGGAAGTTCACCACCGCGGATTCCGAGATGCGCATCTTGCTGGTCGACGACGAGCCTCTTCTGTTGAAATCCTTCACCCGTTACCTCGGCGGTGTGTGCGGGCACGATGTCTCGTGTGCGGGCAGCGGGAGCGAGGCGCTCGCTCGACTCGAGACCGGGGAGTCCGTGGACCTGATCTTCTGCGATTTGACGATGCCCGACATCAACGGCGTAGAGGTTCACCGGGCCATCTGCGAATACCACCCGCGTCTGCGCGGTCGCTTTGTATTTCTCACCGGAGGAGCGACCGACGAGGCCAGCCGGAGCTACATCCAGAATTCCGGAGCGCTGGTCCTCTCCAAGCCGGTCCGCCAATCCTCGTTCGACAAGATCCTGGCCGACGTCAGCGGCATCTAGGGCGATCGCGTGCCCCGCGGCGGGTGCCGTGGGACGGCTGGGTCATTTCCGCTGGCGGAGTTCAGCTGCCGCCCAGGCGGCGGAAGATTTCGTCGGCATCCACGGATCCGGGTGTCTGGTCTGCGACGGACACGTTGGCGAGAGCGGCCGAGACTCCCGAACAGACTCCCCGAGCGCCATCTACGCCACACTTTTCGAGTTCGTCGGGCAATACCTTCTCGAGCACGACGCGCAATTGCTCGACGCGAAGGCCGGTCGGAGAGAGTCCCGAGGCTTTGAGCGCGAGTCGCAGGGTTCCGCGCGCAGCGAGCCGGTCGAGTGAAGTGTGCTGTTCGAGGCGCTCGGCAGCGAAGTCGAATAGGTCAATGGGCATGGCTCAGGCTTCCTTCTCGGCATTCGCGTTAGGCGATTCTTTCGCGATCCAGCTGCAGTAAAACTTCGGCG
This sequence comes from Deltaproteobacteria bacterium, assembly GCA_024640705.1. Lineage (GTDB taxonomy): Bacteria > Myxococcota_A > UBA9160 > UBA9160 > SMWR01 > JACZVU01. The sequence goes on along the minus strand of JAHEEJ010000076.1, from coordinate 9,948 downwards.
CGAAGAATGCAAACCAGGTGATCATGGCTGCGAGGATCTCGAAGATACCGAGAGCAACGTCGGTACCGGACGAGAAATACTGGGTGGCCTCGTAGCCCGCGTACATCGGCACGATGATCAGAGAGCAGATGACCTGAACGATCCCGAACAGTCCCCAGAGCAGATAGCGGTTGGCGACGATCGGATCACAGAGGTCGAGACGCACGCGCTTCCGAGCGTTGCGGTAGGCGAGAATTCCCTCGACGCCTACCCATGTCGGTGCCAGCGTGTATCCAAGCCACTCGCACCAGAACCACGGGCTGCTGATCGTGTATCCCTCCCAGTCGCCCTGGATCGAAGAGATCCCGACACCCGCCACCAGGCCCAGCACGAGCGCGTAGACGAGCCAACCGGCCCAGGCGTCGTTGCCGCGAAATACCGATCGGGTGAATTCGAGCATGAAATAGATGCTGACGGCATAGACGCTTCGCCCCGCGAACGTCACGGGCGTGTACAGCGAACCCACATCGCCCACCAATGGGATCGTGTAGAGTGCGTAGGAGATTCCCGAGAGCGCCAGATAGATTCCGAGAAGCCGCTCGTGCCTCCCGTGCGTGCGAGAGGCGAGCTTGAGCAGGCGAACCCCGACCGCGAAGAGGATGACGCCCGCAATGGCTTCGACGATGAATGCGTTTGCTTCCACGGTTTCTGGATGCTTCTCCCGGATTGGAATTCGATGTGAACCACGACCTAGCCCGCCATGGCCAATCGACGGGCTCGATTCGCCATCTCCTCCATTCGTGGTATGGGTGCGGGCCTGCTTGGGGGATCGGCGGTACGGGGAATAGCTTGAGCTGCAAAGCCTGCGAGGTGGTGCTAGACGACGTTTTCAGGCTTCGGGGTGGAACGGATGTCGCAATTTCGGCCAATTCGGCTACCGATCGGTCGGGTATGACGGCCTCCGTGTGAAACGACCCACGACACTACAAGTCGATTTGGCTACCAATTCCGCCGAGAAACTCCCACGATGGGTGCCGGCGGCGCAGGGATGGCGCCGCGAGGAGATGGAGATGAGCGAACAGATACCTGACACGACGGCTCCGCGCGCGAGGCGCCGTTCGGGTGGCGGGCGCGCCGCGCGCGTCGCGCAGCGATCCGATGGACCCAAAGAGGCCGCCGTGCGCGCCGGCCTGATCGGCGGCGCCTATCGGCCGCTCACGGATCACGACATCCAGCGGATCCACGGGCGAGCGCTGGACGTGCTCGAGAACATCGGGATGGGCGATGCGTTTCCGGCCTTTCGCGAGCTCGCTCTCGCCAAGGGCTGCTGGATGAACGAGTACGATCGACTCTGCTTTCCGCGCGCGCTGATCGAGGACATCGTCGCCGGAGCGGGCCGCAACTTCACGCTGCACGGTCGAGATCCGAAGCACGACATGCACATCTCGGAATCCCGTACGCACTTTGGCACCGCGGGGATGGCGGTGCGGGTGCTCGACGTCGAATCGCGCACCTTCCGATCCTCGACGCTCAACGACCTCTACGACTTCGCGCGCCTGGTCGACCAACTCGACAACATCCACTGGTTCTCGCGGACCGTCGTCGCAACCGATATCCAGGATCTCTACGAGTTCGACATGAGCGTGGCGTTTGCGTGTGCGGCCGGAACCCAGAAGCACATCTTCTCGGGCTTCAACCTCCCCAGTCACGTGAAGCAGGGCGTCGCGATGTTCGACGCGATCCTCGGCGGCGAGGGGCGTTTCCGCGAGAAGCCGTTCTGCAGCGCGAATACCTGTTCGATCGTTCCGCCGCTGCGTTACGGCGAAGACAACGGCAGTGTGTCGATGGAGTGCGCGCGCCTTGGCATGCCGGTCAACATGGTGATTGCCGCCCAGGCGGGTGCGACTTCGCCCGCGGCACTGGCCGGGACGCTCGTGCAGACGGTGGCAGAAACGCTCGCAGGTCTCGCGCTCGTGAATTTGACGGTGCCCGGTCACCCGATGATCTTCAGCAACTGGCCGTTCGTGTCGGATCTTCGCACCGGCTCGTTTTCGGGCGGCGGCGGCGAGGAGGCCGTGCTCAACGCGGCCTCGGCCCAGCTCACGAACTTCTACGATCTGCCGAGCGGTGTCGCGGCGGGCATGTCCGACTCCAAGTTTCCAGACAACCAGGCCGGTTACGAGAAGGGCATCACCACGGTGCTCGCGGGAATGGCCGGCGCGAACATGGTCTTCGAGTCCGCGGGCATGCTCGCGAGCCTGATCGGCTGTTCGTTCGAGGCGCTCGTGATCGACAACGACATGCTCGGTTCGGTGCAGCGCGCCGTGCGCGGGATCGAAGTCAGCGACGAGACGCTCTCCTACGAGGTGCTCGAGGAGGTCTGCTGTGGCGGGCCGGGCCACTTCCTGGGCCAACCCCAGACGTTGAGGATCATGGAGAGCGAGTACCTGTATCCGGAACTCGGAGACCGCTCGACGACTGGAGAATGGGAGGAGAAGGGATCGAAGCTGATCCACGAGCGCGCGATCGAGAAGGTGCGCGCGCTGATGTCGTCCCACTATCCGGAGTACATCGACCGCAAGCTGGCCGACGAACTACGGCAGCGATATCCGATCAAGTTGACCGCCGAAGCGATGACGCCCGGCTCGGGTCGCTGGTAGCGGCAGTTCCGCGTTCTCGCAGCGGGCTTCGACCGCCCGCTAGAACAGTGGGATCTCGTCCGCGTCGACCTGCTCGACCAACGCCTCGATGCGCTCCCAGACGTCCTCGATTTCGCCCGCGGTCAGTCCGAATTGAATCGTCGTGCCGCCGCGCCGTGCGCCCCGATGGGAATCGATCGGGGCTGCCGGTTGGACGACCTTCAGCATCCCGTCCGCATCGGGCTCGAGTTGAGCGACCACCAGCAAGAAGTCGAGGTCTTCGCGTCGGAGCTTTCGCAACCGATCGATGGATTTTTGCGGGAGCGCCGGAACGCTGATTTCCCGCCACGAGTAGGTGGGCGGGTAGACCCAGTTGTACCAGATGGTTCCGAACGAGACGCCGTTGTCCACCGCAAACACGCGGCGGTTGTTGGCATCTTTCGATACCAACACGTTTCCCTTGCGGTTGTCTCGCAAGTTGATCAGGTAGGCGAAGATGTTGAAGTTGGCCAGGTGATAGGCGTAGTTGAGATCATCGAGGAATCGCTCTTCTTCGTAGAGCATCTTGGGAACGGTGACGTTCTTCATCCAGACCGTGACATCGAAGAGCATGCATTTCGTCCCGGGGATGTTCGGCTCTCCCTTGCCGTCGTGGTGCGCTCTATACCCTTCCAATGATATGCAGCGCAGGACCGTCGCCGGCACCACGAAATCAACCGGATCGAGAAAGAGAGCCTGCAATTGCCAGGCGGCGAGTTCCTTGCGCGGCGAGTTGTTGATTCCATCGAGATCAGCCGGAACCAGTTTTCCCTTGACACTGAACTCGTCGCCGGTTTCGGGAAAGCGGAATTTGCCTTTCTCGGGGCGTGTCGTACCCGAGCCGGCGGGTTCGATGCTGAGCACCTCGTACTCGGCCTCCTGCATCAGCAGCGCGGCCTTGAGCGGTTCGACCGGCCAGTTCGCGTAATCCTGGTCACTCCGTGTCGGTACCGATCCCGTAAACCGCACCTTCGGAGGTTGCGAGGTCGCGCAAGCCGCAAGGCTGAGCGACGCCAGCAAAAGAACAATTCGTCGTCCCGTCTTCGACATGAGCTCCTCTCGCATGTGACCGGAATCAATCGGTCGATGACACTCTAACCGCATTTGGCCCGATCCGATCTGCGGATCCCCCGACCTGATAAACCTGACAAGTCGCAGGATCGCTAATTGTCGGTCGTTTTCGCCAGACCCCTTGCTGCCTCTAGAATGGCGGCATGATCGGGTCGGATCTTGTAGTCCGGGTTGGAATAAACCCATCGAATCCGACCGCCGGCGTCCACGAGGAACACACTCGGAACCGGGAGCTGGTGGTGTTTTTGGCCCGATGCCGCTTCTAGATCGATGCCGTAGTCCAGGTACATCCGGACATCGTCATCGCTGAGCTGAAACGCGATTCCGAACGCGCGAGCAGCCGCGAGCGAGCTATCCGAATAGAGCTTGTATCCGAGGTCGTTTGCCTTCCGGCTCTCTTCGAGCTTGGCGGGCCGATCGGTACTGATTGCGATCACCGGGAATCCCAGCTTTGTCAATTCGTCTTCGATCTTGCGCAGCTCACCGAGCTGCGTATCGCAATACGGTCACCAGCCGCCGCGGTAGAAGACGAGCAGCGCGCCGGTGTCACTGACGAGTTTCGAAAGGTCGGCGGTCGATCCGTCTACCGCCCGGACACTGACCGAAGGCACGGACGCACCTGGCTGAAGCGGCTCGACGGCCTCTGCGTTCGGGTAGATGGGATTCGCTGCGGTCGCCAGGCTCGCGACCAGCAGCAGGCCGAAGGCCCAACCCGCGCGTGCAGTCGTGGTCGGAATCCAAGCGGTGTCCCGGTTTGCGCTCACGGCGCCCACTCTAGCACCCACCCGTTCGCACTCGACCCTATCGCGAGGCAATCTCGAAGGAGTAGAAGCCACCGGGGGCGACGCGCGGGAGGCTCTCCCTGCGTCCGGATCGGTCTGCGGCGGAGAAGAAGTATTCGATCGCAGCCGCCTCGGGTGTTGGGATCGAAGCGGTGTAGGTCCCGGGTGTTGCGTCGGCCGTCAACGCCACTTCATGCCAGTTTGCTTCGCCGCGCACGCGCCACGAGAGTTTGAGTTCCTCTGCGATGAGTCCCGCGCGGCTGTAGTCGCGGATCACGACGTCGACGCGTTGGGAATCGGCGGGCTTCACGCGCTCGCGAATTGGCTCGTGGGTCATGTAGAGCATCTTCGGATCCCAGACTGCGCGAACGCGGCAGTGCAGCGCGTCGTACCACGCCCAGCCCATGACATCGTCGTATTCGTAACCGATGACCTCGTAGCCGGGCATCGCTTCCCGGAACGTGGCGAGTGCTTTTTCATCGGAGTCCACCCCGAACAGGGGGACGAAGATCTTGCGATTCAAGATCAGCGAGTTGGTGTAGTTCGCGACGTGGTGGCCCAGGTAGTATGGGGCGGCGTCGATGCGCACGATCCGGTAGGGGCGCCCGTAGGGGGTCTTCAGTTCGGAGAGAAGCGCGACGATCGCCTCGATCGGTCGGTGATCGGGGTGGCCTTCGGGGACCCGTTTGACGAGCAGCGTCTCGGCGTCGAGGGGTTTGAGCAGGCAGTCGATGTGTTGAATCCCGAACCACTCGAAGTTCGGAAGCACCACGTAGTGGTCCAGCCCGAGTCGGGTCTTGACGGCTTCCAGAAATTCCTGTTTGGAGAGCCCGAACCAATCGAGGTTTTCCTTCAGCATCACACAGGTCGAAAATGCCGTTCCGAGTCCATCGACGAGCGCATTCCCACCCGTCAACCCAAACGGGAGCTTGACGGTCGAAACGCCGAGTGCCTTGGCGAGACTGTCCGCGCCCGGGTCGGTCCCTCCCCCTGGCAACCAATCACTGAGGAACGGGATCAGGTCGAAGAAGTTGTAGAGGCGCCCATCACAGTCCGGCATCGCCATCGGATAACCGTTGAAGGTCGGGTCGAGCAGGTGGTAGTCCCCATTCTCGTCGAAGAGGGCGGACGGCCCCCAATCGCGCGTCCAGCTCTCTCCGTCGAGGGTCGGGTCGACGATGAGTTCGACCGATCCGAGATCGATCCCGAGTTCCGTCAACTTTGCAGTCGCTTCTTCCTGCTGCTCGAGGTCCGCCACGATCAGGAAGAGGCGGTCGTCCTTTGCGATCTCGACGAGCAGCGCATCCGGCACCGCCGGGGGCCAGACGACGAGCGCGCCGAGTGCGGGCTCCCACTCTGCGGCGATCCGCGGATGGCCATCAGCGGCCCGTGAAGCGGCGGCGGATCCGAGTCCAATCGCGATCGCCACGGCACCGGCAATGATCTGGCGGCAAATCGAGATGGATTGCACTCGGATCGGCATGCTGTCCCCTCGCAGATTCACTGGATTCAAGCCAACACGTTCTCGAGCGGTGCCCGGTTCGATCGAGCGATCGAGTATCCCTGATGGATCGCGACGAGCAGGGGGGCTCCCACCAGGTAGTAATCCGACCACCAGGACTCTGCGATCGGCAGGATCAGCATGAGCGCGACCCCGGTTACGACTGCGACCAGGACTCCCGCATGGGCGAGTCGATTGGATACGGTTCGGCCAAACAATCGGCTGAGGAGTGCGATCCAGACCGCGAGCAGGCCGATACCGCCCGCGACGAATGCGATCGCGATGCCACTCGTGTAGGCGTTTCCGATTCCGTCGCCCGCGAGTTCGAGCACATGTCCGGTCCAGAACACGGCCACTGGAAAGTGATAGAGGTAGGTGAATGTCACCGGCACCAGGCCGAAGAACAATTCGACCAGGAGAAGCAGTCGCGTTTGCCACCGCATGATCGCCCCCGGATTCGAGCTTCCAGGTCGCAGTTCGGCGGCGCCATTCGGAACGCGGTTTTTGCGCAGGTGGGACCATCACAGCTGGTGCTTCGCGTTCAGTCCGGGCGCCGCATCAATCCGGTTGACGTTACCACGTCTGCCGGGCGAAAATGAAGTGGGTTGCAGCGCGTTGGCGCGGATCCGCGAATCCGGGCACCGCGCCTCGAGCCTCTCGTGATCCGCGCCAGCATTCCGATCGTAAGCGGGTGATCGAAACTGTTTTCGACGCCCGGGAGGCATCCGATGAAGAGAGCGACGTTCGCGCTGCTGGTTTCAGCGCTGATTGCGGGCGCGCCGTACAGCGCTGCTGCCGGGACCACGGTGATCAGCCACGGGTTTGCGGCCAATGCAACGACGCCTGCTCTATGGACGTTCACGATGGCCGAGGCGATCCTCGCGGCCGCCGGCGACCCATCGGATTGCGGGGCAATCGGCGGCGAGACGCCCGTTGGCACGGTTTTCCTCTACTCGCCGGATCTTGGAACCTGGGATTTCTACTGCGGAAGCGACACCCCCAACGGTGAAATCGCGCTGGTCTTCAACTGGGCCGAAGAGTCCGACGGCGCGAATACCGGTGGCACGCAGGGATTCGCAGAGGCGGCTGCGGATGCGCTCTACGCCGCACTGCGCGATCCGTGGTTTGCGGGCAATTTCGCCGGCGTCGATCTGCTCGCGGGCGACATCCACTTCATCGGCCACAGCCGCGGGGTCGTCGTCAACAGCGACTGCGTGGAGCGCCTCGCGGTCGCGGGGATTGCAGTCGATCAGGTCACGACGCTGGATCCGCATCCCGTGGACGGAACCCTCGACAACCCACTCGGCCCGCTCGACTGGGGCGATCGCGGGCCGGTCACCTGGACGAACGTGGCCTTTGCGGACAACTACTGGCGCGCCGACGGTGGCGGATTCCCCGCCTATTTCGATTTCGACGGGATGCCGCTCGACGTCGACCTCGACCTGTTTCTCGGCGATGCGATCGAGGGCCTCGGCGATTTCGATCCCGTCTATGAGCACGTCGAGACCCACGCCTGGTACCACGGCACGATCGACTGGACGGCCAACAACGACGGCGACGGCACCCCGATCGACAATGAAGCCTTCACGGACTGGTACGCGTTCGGGGGCGTGCCCGCGCGAGACAGGACCGGCTTCTACTATTCGGCGATCGCGCAGGGAGCCCGTCCCGATCCCGTCAGCGGGGTCGATCCCAATTGGTCGCCGCACGAGATCTACAACGGCGATTTCGAGATCGTCAACGACGAGGCTGCAAACCTCGGCATCGGTTACGCGGGCTGGCGCTTTCACGGTGGAGACAAGGCCGGGACGGTGATCCCCTGGTCGTTCGCAGATCCTCCAGCGGGATCGACCTACTACCTCACGCTCTTCGCGGGTTCGAGCAACAGCTCGCTGACCCATAACCGACTCTTCATCGACGAATCGGTCGGAGCGATCGAACTCACCCGGCGAATCGCGATCGCCTCAGCGAACGACCGGCTTCAGATCGTGCTTGCGGACGGGATCGTAGAAGAAACGCTCGCCGACCTCGATTTGTCGGCCAGCACGCCCTGGGAGGTCGTCTCCTTCGATATTCCCGCGGCGAGCGTCGGCCGGACCCACGCGATTCGCTTCGCTCTCGATGGGGGAGGGGACGGTGTCGAAGCGGTCGTCGATCTCGACGACCTCCACTTCGTCCCCGAGCCGGCTAGCGCGCTGGCGCTTGCCGCCGGCTGTGTGGGGCTGTTCGTATTGGCCCGCCGGCGCGACGGAAGCGAGCGGATTCGCTAGAAACCACCGCGTTCCCACCGGGCTTTCAGCTGTTTCATTGCGTGTCAGGATCCGATTTCTCCGTGTCCCATTCTCGCACCGACAATTCCACGCTTGGCGTGCTGCTGATGAGCCTCGCAGCCTTTCTCTGGGTGCTGCACGACGTGATCAGCAAATGGGTGATGCAGGACTACTCGATCTACCAGGTCCTGCTGCTGCGGACGATCTTCTCGCTGCTGCCGATCGCGATCGTCCTGCGCCACGAGGGCGGCATGGTCCGACTGCGGAATTCGAGGGTCTGGGTTTGCCTCGGCCGGGGGTGCCTCGCGGTGGCCTGCTTCGTGCTCTTTCTCGCGGCTCTCCCGCTGATGCCGTTGACGGACATCTTCGCGATCGTGATGTCCGCACCGCTTTTGATCTCCGCGCTCTCCGCGCTCGTCCTCAAGGAGCCGGTCGGATTCCGGCGTTGGATGGCCGTTCTGGTCGGCTTTTCCGCGGTATTGGTGATGGTGCGGCCCGGGGGACACATCGTGCCACTGGCCGCCTTGCTCGTGATGGGTTCCGTCATCACCTACGCGTTTGCGATGATCCTGACGCGACGGCTCGGCAGCACGGAGAGCGCGGGGGCGATGACCTTCTATTCCGCGCTGGTGTTTCTCTCAGTGGGGCTAATTGCCGCACCCTTTAGCTGGACCCAGCCGACGCCGGTCGGGCTATTGCTGATGGCGGCTACCGGCTTGCTCGCGGGTTCTGCGCAGTACTGTTTGACCGAGGCGTTCCGGATTGCCCCACCTTCCGTCGTCGCCCCATTCGAATACACGTCGCTGCTCTGGGCGATGCTGTTCGGCTTTCTCGTCTGGGGGGACGTTCCCACGCTACTCGTTCTCGTGAGTGCCGCGGTGGTCATCGCCAGCGGTATCTACGTGCTCCACGACGAGAAAACGACCCAACGGCGCAATCGCGTATCTCCGGTCTCTTTTCCCCCGGGTTCTTGAATCAAGTCTGAATCCACACTGTCCGATTTTAACTACTGGGGACTGCGCGCGAAAAATTCGTGCCGTGCCTGAATTTGCTGGATTTTTGGATGTGCCGGCGCATACTTTTTCATGCCTGCATGGCCGGTGCAGCATTCTCGGAGGGATGACGCAAATGAGTGAACTGCGGAACGACTCCAGGCTTCTGGGTTGTGGGTTGAGCGTGCTCGCATCCATCTTCTTCTGCTTCGCAGCAGTCTCTGCGGCCGATGATATCGAGCCAGAGGATGACCCGTTGATCGCGTCGATCGACGCCTACATCGCGTCGCTCGATCTGGACAAGCAGGATGAGGACTGGAAGTCGAAGGTGCCGGCGCCAGCCGCAAAGGGATCCTTTGATCCGGATATGAGCTACTACTGGATCCTGGAGACCAACAAGGGAACCCTCAAGATCGAGCTGCTTCCCGAGGCCGCACCCCTGCATGTATTGAGCACGATCTACCTCACCCGCATGGGTTTCTACGACGACGTGAAGTTTCACCGCATCATTCCGGATTTTGTCGCGCAGGGTGGCGATCCGACCGGCACCGGCAATGGCGGGCCTGGTTACCACTACGATGGTGAATTCGATTCGGAGCTGTCGCATAACAAAGCTGGCGTCGTGAGCATGGCCAATGGTGGCCCGGGTACCGATGGCAGTCAGTTCTTCATCAC
>JAHEEJ010000382.1 GCA_024640705.1 Deltaproteobacteria bacterium | reverse complement strand
CGAAAAACGCCTTGGGGAAGTTGATGTAAGCCCCCTGGCCCGAGGCCGGGTCGAAGTAGATGTCGTCCTTCCAGCTGAACGAGTAGCGGGGAGACAGCGTGCCGAGCCCGCGCCCGAAGAGCTGCCCGGGGATCGGAATGTCGTAGTTGATCGAACCCGTGAACGAGAAACGCGGCGATCCGATCAGGTCGTTTCCCGAATAGTCGAACGGAAACCGGACCGTAATGATGGGCAGGACGGATCTTGTGCCTTTACCGGGTGGCTGAAATCGAAACGGGAGGTCGGTCACGAACTCATCGTAGACGCTCTCCACCCAGGCGGCGTTGAACGTGATGTCCAGGCCGTCGATCGGCTCGGCGGCGAGATCCAGTTCGATGCCGTAGATCTCCGCGCTCTGGGCGTTGATCAGCTTGGCGGTCGCGAAACCGGCCGTCGGCTCCTGCTCCAGCTTGAAAACCTGTAGATCCTGGTAGTCGTAGTAGAAGCCGGTCACGTTGGTCATCAGGCGGCCGTCGAACCAATGCGCGCGGAGCCCGAGTTCGTAGGAGTCGACGATCTCGGGCTTGACGCCCGTGATGATGTCGAATCGCGAGGTGGCGCCGCCGTTGAAGTGGCCCCCCTTCCAGCCCCGATGGTAGGCGAGGTAGACGTTGTTTTCCTGGTCGTCGTAGAACCAGGATAAAATGAAGTCGCCGCTCCAACCGTCCCACTGCTCGTCTTCTGTTCCCGTGATCGTGACCTTGTTGGGGTCGCACACCCGCTGGCCGTACTGGCAGGCCGTGATGTCGAATTTCTTGAACTCGACGTTGTAGCGGAGCCCGACATCCAGTTTGAAATCACAGCCGATCGGCACGCAGCCGGGACGAACCGTGTAATCCCCCTGGATGTACGTGCCGAAGTTGCGCAGATTCTGGTCGTATTTCTGAAGCTGGGCGGAGCCGATGGCGTCGTAGACATTCTCGACCTCGAGATCCTCCTGCAGATAGAACGCTCCGAGGCTCCAGCCGCCGTCGCCGACATCGGACCCGATCCACTCGCCGCGCAGGTTGAATTCCTGGCTGAACTGCCAGGCGGTGTCCGCGTACTCGCTGTGCGAGCTGATGAATGGGCTCGCATCGCTGTTTTCGAGCGTGTAGCGGTCGTGCCACTCGTAGGCGGTGATGGTCTCGAGTTCGTAGCTGTTGCCGAAGTGCCAGATCCACTTGAGGTTCGTACCGAAGATGGCGAGATCCTCGGGGCCGTTGATGTCGTACGCGCCCGCGTAGTAGTCGCCGTCGTCATCGACATAGCTCGAAGCATCCGGCACGGGACCGGTATTCAGCACTTGCGGTGATTCGATGCGGCGAATGTCGCCAGGGCGCATCTTGACACCGTGGTGCTGATATTGGTAGGCGTGTCCGAGGTTCTGCCCCCCGTGGAAGTTCAGCAGCCATTCCATGTCCAGCGTCGGGGGCGTCAGCAGAAACAAGCCTCGAACCCCATAGTTGTTGATGTCGTTGACCCGCGCTTCGACGCCCCGCGAAATGATCGCCTTCGACAGGATCGGTGGAACTGCTTTTTCATCTCCGCGGCTGTAGTCGTTGCAGGGGTAGAGGTTTTTCGCGGTTTGGTAGTTGCAGCGATTCTTCGTGATGCCGTCGCGACTGTTCCAGTAGCCCGAAACGCGTGCGGTCAGCCAGTCCGGCACGATCGGGCCGCTGATTGCACCCGAGAGGTCGAATTGGTTGAACCGGCCGTAGGTGCTCGAGATGTAGGCCTCGAATTCCTCTGTGGGCTGGCGCGATTTGATCAGGATCGCTCCCGCGGATGCGTTGCGGTAGTAGGTGCCCTGGGGGCCGCGCAGCACTTCGACGCCCTCTTCGTCGAAGAATCCGAAGAGTTGGATCGCACCCGACTGCAGGTAGACGCCGTCCTGGTAGATTGCCACGGCGCTCGCCGCGTTGGCGTTGAAGTCGTCGAGGCCGACGCCGCGGATGAAGATCGCGGGGTTCGTGGCGGCGAAGGCGCTCTTGATTTCGAGGCTCGGCGTGAAGTTCGCGAGGTCGCGAATGTCCCGGATGCCTTCCTTCGAAAGGGTGTCCATGTCGAAGCCGACGACAGAGATCGGGGCGGCCTTGGGGATGCCCGAGCCGGCTTCGCCGTGGATCAGGATCTCTTCGATGCCGGTGTTCTTGAACGGATCGACCTCGAACGTCGGCTCGGTATCGGAGGTGAAATCCTCGAGTTCGGGTTCGCTGGGCTCGTCGGTTTCGGCGCTGCTCTCCGGCGCCTCGGCAGCATCATCGGCCGGTGATTCGACGGACTCCTCGGCCGCTGTCGTCTCCGAAGGCGTTTCCTCTTGTGCGAGCGCCGCGGGACCGAGCAGCAGCGATGCAACGAGGCAAATCCAGAGCGAGGCAGCAGCCGAGCAGTGGTCCGGTGTTGAACCACGCAGGAGATTTCCAGAACCTCGCATCAAGGCGCGCTCTCCCCAGACACTCGAATCTAAACGGTGGCGGCAATACGCCGCCGTGTTTGAACTCCTACCGGACCTGCAATTCCCGACCGACCCGCAAATTCGCTCGCCTCAGTCGACATAGGCCGGCATCCTCGGTACGAGTCCGCGCGGCGTATTTCCCTGCAAGAAGCCGAAAGGGTCGACCCTCTGCTCCCTTCCGGGTTGCATCTCCCGCGCAGGCTATCGCAATTTCCGTAGGCCTGCCCACAACTTGAATGCGGTCGGCGGTGCGCGGCCGTGGCCGTTTTCGAGTCGATTCGATGGGGTGGTTGCAGCTCGATCCGCGCCGAACAGGGTTTGCCTGGACGGCAGCTCCGGTCCGGGTCGACCGCTACCTTCGCGCAATCATCTAGCGGTCGTCCTTTGCATTTTCGCTGAACCGATGCGTGGCGATCGGAGTGCTGTCCGTCCGGCGAGCCAAATTGAATCATCGACCCCGCCGATCGAAACACGGACCATCGCTGTCGATCTTGCGCTCCGTCCCTTGTGGGCAAATGCATCGGGTGGTGCTGCCCCCGCGCTATGTTCGCCGGGCTCCGCGCCTGGCGGATGATGGAGGTTGATTCGGAGCGATGGTTCGGCTGATCGCGTTACTGCTCACGCTGCTGACCGGCTTTGCGGGTCTCGTCTACGAGGTGGCCTGGCAGAAGTACCTGGCGGCGCTGCTCGGATCGCACGGCGAAGCGACCGCGGCGGTGCTCGCGATCTTTCTCGGCGGACTCTCGCTGGGTTACGCGCTGTTCGGCTGGGCGACGCGGCGCGTGCTCGAGCGCGCGCGTCGAAGCGGCCAGCGTCCGCGGCTGCTGTCGTTCTACGCGCGGGTCGAGGCCGGCATCGGCGTCTATGCGCTGCTGTTTCCCAGCCTGTTTGGGTTCGCGCAGAAACTCTCGCTGCTCGGTCCGCTCGACCACGACACGCTCGGATTCGCGTTCGACGTGGGGCTTTCGGCGCTGCTGATCGGACCTCCCGCGGTCCTGATGGGGGGCACGATACCGGTCCTGACCCTCGCGCTCGCGGGCAACCTCGCGCGCGCGACGCGGGTTC
>JAHEEJ010000381.1 GCA_024640705.1 Deltaproteobacteria bacterium | reverse complement strand
CGCGAAAGGTCGATCCGTCAGTTGATCGAAAAATCAGGCCGATCTCGGCAACGACTGATGCCCCTCGCTCACTTCAGCAAAGCTGAAGAGTGGGAGAAGATTTCCCGCATCGGCAATATCGAGGAGTCAACTCCTGAACCACGGAACCCTGGAGGTGTCTCGTTGCCTTGGCGCAAGGGTTGACTGGGTTTGTTGTAAGTCTACGTGCGCAACATGAAATCTAATTGAAATAGCTGGCTGGAAGTCGTGACCAGCCTCGGTGTTGGGATACCGAAAATGGAACGTTTGTCTCCGATCGACTTTGCAATCATCGCCGGCTACATGCTGCTGATGATGGGACTGGGCGTGGTACTCGCTCGCCGCGGCGGTGACTTTACGGATTTCTTCCTGGCGGGACGCGCCCTGACTACGCCGATCCTGATCGCATCTCTGGTCTCCACCTATTACGGTATCGATGTCCTGTTCGGCACCTCGCAGCTGGCGTACAGCGAGGGCGTCGTGGCCTGGTTCGGCTATTCGCGGGTCGGTTACTTCGTCATCCTGGTCATGGTCTTCGCCCTGGCGAAGAGACTGAAACGGGAAGATTACGCGAGTTTGCCCGATGTGATGGGCCGCTTTTACGACGACCGCAGTCGCTACACGTCGGCTGCCGCCACGTTCCTGTATTCCGTGCCGGCCACATCACTCTACGGTTTCGGGATCATTGGATCCGCGCTGCTGGGTTGGTCGCCTGTGTTGAGCATGCTGTTGTTCGGCAGCATTGCGCTCATCTACACCGTAGCGGGCGGGATCTATGCCGTAGCATTTACCGACGTAATCCAGTTCGTCTTGATGTGCGTGCTGCTGGCAGCCGCTGTGCCCCTGGCGCTGGGCCTGATCGGCGGGTTCGACGCCATGTTCATCAACCTGGAACCGGCCTACTTCGAGCGCATGGGCGATATGTCTCTTGGCCTGCTGCTGATCTATGCCTCGACCCACCTGGCGGCGTTGGTGGAGCCTTCCTTCTACCAGCGCATCTTCGCCGCCCGTTCCTTCAAGGCGGTGCGTAACGCCATCCTGATTGGAATCGTACTCTGGGGCGCCTACGACTGGGTGGTGACTGTGCTGGGCATGGCAGCGCGCACCGCGGTTCTGCAAGGAGTTCTCGATCCCGGTATCGCCGGCGACCATTCCCTCGCACAGTTGCTCTTCGCCGTACTTCCCGTCGGTCTGCTGGGCCTCTTCATCGCCGGTGTTCTCGCGGCGCAGATGTCGACGATGGATTCCTACTGCCTCGTGGCCGGCGGCAGCCTTTGTTACGACATCTATCGACCGCTCTTCCACCGCGAGGCGAGCGAAGAGACACTGGTTCGTGGCACGCGAATCGGCATTCTCGTCGCATGGTGCGTCGGTTTCGCAATGGCAGCGTCGTTTGGGCAGCTGCTGGGTTTGTGGGTGTTCATGGCGTCCTTCTTGATCTCCACGACCCTGGCTCCAATCTTGTTCGGTCTCTACATGCCCGCCTGGCGTAGGCCGCTCGCCGGCTTTTTATCGAGCATCCTCGGTTTGTCGAGTGTCGTACTTGCCAATCTCGTCATCGTTCTGGCGGGACACTATTCCGAAGCACAGGCGACCTACGTTCTCGAGGTCGACTCTTTCGGCCGGCACTGGACGCTGATCCAGGAATACATCATGTTTCTCAGCGTGCCTCTATCGTTTTTCGGCTTCTTCCTCGGCCTGATGCTGGACAAGAGGCGAATGTGAGCGGTTGGGAGTTGTTTACCTGGTGGAGTGTCGCCGTTCTTGCGGTCGGCCCGTTGTTGGTGCTGGCGTTCTTCCTGCGCGATCTACCGGACCTGTGGCGGCGCCATCGTGGGACACGGTCCCGGGTGCGCTAGTGGTTTCCTGCCGCTCGCTTCATCTCGCGGTCAGAAAGACATCTCCAGGCGAATTCCAACTTGCAAGGCGTTATCGAGTTCCGGATCCATGCTGGGATTGAGGATGTACTGCAGATCCGGCTGCAGAATCAATCCGGGCAGGATCTCGGCCCGATAGGCCGCCTCGATCACGGTCTCGGTGCGCTCGACGGGAGTCGACGCCACATTCTTCGAGAACCTGACGAATTCGCCGCCATTCCACGCGCTTGCCACGGCCACACCCGCCTCGTCGTGATCGCGTCCGGGAATCAGTCCGACATAACGGAGGCCGGCGCCCCAGTAGTAGGCGAGTTGATTCCGGTTCTCGTCGGCGTACCCGAACTGCACGAATGCACCGAGGCCCTGGGCGCCATCGGATTCGGTGAACAGTGTCTTCTCGCCGATCAGATAGACGCCGAAGTTTCTGTTGTGAAGCTCACCGTCGAAATTCTCTACCTGAGCGGTTTGCAGCCAGGCCCCTACACCTAGCTTGTAGTAGTCCCTGCGCCCCGCTTCGCCGTGCGCCAACCCGGTCTCCAGCGCGGCAAAAACGCCATCGTCCTTCGTGAGCTTGATGGTCGTTCGCTTCGAGTCGTACGGGTCGCCCGGTTTGCCGTCGTAGACAGCCGCGAGGAGGTAACTGTCTTCAGTGGGTTGGGCCCGCACGCGCAGCGCGAGCGCGGTCGTGGGAAAAATGGAGGGCACCGTTTGTGCGATGTCGGCCGAGATGCCGAACGAGCTGTTGATGAACATCGAGCCATACTCGACGGCATCGAACTCGCTGTTGAAATCGTGCAGACCGAGTAACACGGACAGACGGTCGGCGGCGAAGCGATGCTCATACCAGGCCTCGTAGAGCCGAACGGTTTGCGACGCCTGGATGTTGCTCGTGACCTGCAGGTCGCCGACGATATCGCTGATGAATCCGCCAGAATTCCAGTTGCCGAGGCCATACAGAAAGAAGGTGCCATTGCTCCAGCCGCCGGCTCTCGCCGTGTCCAGCTCGAAGGTCAGGTCGAAATTTCCCAGGATGGTGCCGTCTCGCTGGTTTCCGCCGCGGGCGTTGTAGAGGAAATCGGAGGTCAGCACCGCCCCGATGGTGATTCCCCGGTCGTTGAGGACGGAGTCCAGCCCGATCATGGCGCTGAGGGATTCCCCAATTTCCGCTGCAGCAAATCGTGGTGTAAATACCACGAAAAAAAGCAATTCAGCGATCCAAAGTCGCCTCAGCATTCGATCTCGGCCCCTGGCTTCCTCGTTCTCTACGCGCTTGCGGGATCGAAGTTAAAGAAAATGAAATTCATTTTCAATATAATCAGCGAGATTCTCGGTGGTTGCCCCGCTACCCGAGCCGCTGGAATTCGAGGGTGGCGAGAAGGCCCTACCGGGCCTCAGCGCAGTCGGGGGTCTGCGGGGCCGTCGAAGCCCGCTTTCCGGGATGAGCGGGGACGGTCGAAAACCGATTCGCCTCTACCCGCTACGCCGCTGGGGCGACTTCTTCGAGAAAATCGCGGATGCGTTCGAAGTAGGGGCGCCCGCCGACCTGGGTGAGATCGTTGTGTCCCGCGCCGCGGATGGTTTCGAAGACCTTCGGCTCTGGCGCGATTTCGAATAAGCGTCGGCCGAGTTCGTGGTCGATGACATCGTCGCG
>JAHEEJ010000380.1 GCA_024640705.1 Deltaproteobacteria bacterium | reverse complement strand
AAGACTACGGATCGGTCGGGCGGCGGCGCGGTCGGGCACGACAAGGTTCGACTGATGACCGACGAGCGCACCAATTCGGTGATCGCGCTGGCGCCCCGCGCCCAGATGCAGGATGTGCGCACTCTGATCGAGCGACTCGACATCCCGGTCAGCGGAAGCGGCCGGATTCACGTCTACTACCTCCAGCACGCGGACGCGGAGGAGCTCGCGCTCACGCTCTCGTCGCTGGTGAGTGGCACCATGCCCGCCCCCAGTTCGACGGCCGCCGGCGGCCAAGGTGCCACCTCGCTGCGCGCCGTCGTTCAGGGCCTCGCCGAGGGCGTCAAGATCACCGCGGATCCCGCCACCAATTCGCTCGTGATCCAGAGCAGTCGCGAGGGCTTCGACACGCTTTCCGAGGTGATCGCAAAGCTCGACGTCGAGCGGCCGCAGGTGCTCGTCGAAGCGCTGATCATGGAAGTCGACATCACGGACTCTGAACACCTCGGCTTTCAGGGCGCCTTCCGCATCATCAACGGCAACCTGGACATCAGCACCGAGATTGCGCCTGGCGCAGCCGAGGGGTTTGCCTATGGCGGCCCGATTGGCGCCCTGGTCGGTGGTGGCCTTCCGCTGATTCAACAGGTGTTGAGCGACTCGACGAAGGGTGGAACCGAAGACGGCACGATGATTCAGGCCGTCCTCACCGCCGCGGCCGGCGACAGCGGCACGAACATCATCTCGGCCCCACACCTGCTCACGATGGACAACGAGGAAGCCGAGATCCGGATCGGTCAGAACATCCCGATCATCACCGGACGGACCCAATCGGCACAAGGCGTCAGCAACGCCACGGGCAACCTCGCGACTTCGGTGAACGTCGAGCGACAGGACATCGGCGTCACGCTGCGGGTGACGCCCCAGATCACCGAGGGCGACAGCCTGCGGATGGAGATCTTCCAGGAAATCAGTTCGATCAACGCCGGCCTCACCGCGAGCGGCGCGCTAGGCGCCGCCGAAGACGTCGGCGTGCCACTGTCGAAGCGCGAGATCGAAAACGTGGTCACGATCCGCGATGGCGAAACCGTCGTGATCGGCGGCCTGCTGAGCGACGAGTATCAGGACACGGTTTCGAAAGTCCCGTTCCTCGGCGACATTCCGATCCTCGGCTGGGCGTTCAAATCCAGCCAACGGGAGCTGCGCAAGATCAACCTGCTCGTGCTCTTGACCCCTCACATCATCCGCTCGCCCGAGCACCTCGAGCTCGAGACGATCCGCAAGCGCGAAGACTTTGCCGAATCCTCGAAAGAGGGCCTCGAGTGGTCGGACCGCGAGCGCGCCGCCGAGCGCCAACGCCAGAAGGCTGCCCAGAAGGCTGGCATCGAATACGAACCCATCGGCGACAATCCGGTTCGCAACGCCGTGCTCGAGCACCAGGCCCGCTACCCCGAGGAGCGCATCGCTGAAATCGAACTCGCCGACGCCATCGCTCGAGAAGAGGCCGAAGCCGCTCGCCTCGCTGCCTTGCACGCGCCGGAGTTCGCCGTTCAGGCGGTGGCCGGGAAAGACGTCGACGAAGCCATCCACTCGCTGCAGCAATTGATCGACGAGGGCTATGACGGAACGCTGGTCTCGAACGAGGTCGGGGGCTCGGTCTACTTCGACCTCCAGATCGGCCCGTTTCCGACGATCGAAGAAGCCGAGCGGGCTTCCGAACTGGTGAGGGAGGTCCACGGCCTCGATCCGTTCGTGGTCGTCATTACCGAGGAAGAAGCGGAAGAGCCATGAGCGAAGCACCCCACCCCGAGCAAGCCCTCGAGCTGGGTGCGATTTTGCTGGGCACCACCCATCTCACCGAGGAACAACTCGAAAGCGCGCGCGCGGCCCAGGCCGAAAGCGGCGGCCGGCTCGCCGATCACTTGATTTCTTCGGGTCATGTCAGCGCCGACCAGGTGCTGGAGGCCCTGAGTCAACAACTCGGCCTGCCGGTCCTTCCCAACATCGTCACCGGCGAGATCGATGAAGATCTGATCGAACGCGTGCCGATTGCTTTCGCGAAAACCCACGGGATCCTTCCGATTCAGCGAACGCCCGAGGGTGCGATTCGCGTCGCCGTCACCAATCCGCTCGAAACCGCGCCCCTCGACGACCTTCGCCTGCTCTTCGAAGACGCCGAAATCCAGCTGGAACTCTCGAATCAACGCACGATCCTGGGTGCGATCAACGAGGTCTACGACCGCGGCGCCTCGGCGACGGACGCGCTCGCCGAGGACGCCGCCGAGGACCTCGACACCCTCGCGAGCGAGATCAGCCAGGAACCCCAGGACCTGCTCGAGGCCTCCGACGATTCGCCGATCATCAAGCTGGTGAACTCACTGCTCCAGCACGCCGTCAAGGAGCGCGCGAGCGACGTTCACCTCGAGCCCTTCGAGACCGAGCTGCGCGTGCGCTTCCGCATCGACGATGTGCTCTACGAGCCGATCAAACCGCTGCCGCGATCGCTCCAGGCGAGCATCGTTTCGCGCATCAAGATCATGGGCGGCCTGAACATCGCCGAGCGCCGGCTGCCCCAGGACGGCCGGATCCGGCTCAAGATCGCCGGTCGCGACTACGACGTGCGGCTCTCGACCCTGCCCGTCACGCACGGCGAGCGCGTGGTCCTGCGTTTGCTTCCGCGCACCACGGAGATGACGGACCTCGAGCGGATCGGCTTCGGCGAACAGCAGATGGTCGCGATCCAGAAGTTGATCTCGCGCCCGAACGGGATCATCCTCGTCACCGGCCCCACCGGCAGCGGCAAGACCACCACCCTCTACGCCGCGCTCGCCGCCATCAACTCGACCGACAAGAACATCGTCACACTCGACGATCCGGTCGAAATCCAGCTCAAGGGGGTCGGGCAGATCGAGATCAACCCGAAGATCGGGCTGACCTTTGCGAGCGGATTGCGGTCGATCCTGCGCCAGGATCCGAACGTGATCCTGATCGGCGAGATTCGCGACGTCGAGACTGCGGAGATCGCGATCCAGGCATCGCTGACCGGCCACCTCGTCTTCTCGACGCTGCACACCAACGATGCGCCGAGCGCCATCACCCGCCTCGTGGACATGGGGGTCGAGCCGTTTCTCGTGGGTTCATCGCTGGTGGCGGTTCTCGCGCAGCGACTCGTTCGGGTCTTGTGCAAGAAGTGCCGGGAAGAATACGTGGCCACGCCCGAGGAACTCAAGGAGATCGGAGTGCGTCCGCCGGACCGTCCGGTGAAGGCCTTCCGCGCCACGGGATGCGCGGATTGCAATTTCACCGGCTACCGGGGCCGGGTCGGGATCTTCGAGCTGATGCTCATCGACGACGATCTTCGCGCTCTCGTATCGCAGAACATCGATTCCAAGACCATCAAGCAGGCCGCGATCCGCAAGGGCATGCGCACACTGCGCGGTGACGGCGCGCTCAAGGTCTTGCAGGGAATCACCTCGAGTGCGGAAGTGTTGCGCGCAACCGAGGAAGAAGGCAGCGTCGCCCAGATCTGAGGTTTCCGTGCCGGTTTATGCGTTCAAAGGGGTCAATGCGGCC
>JAHEEJ010000379.1 GCA_024640705.1 Deltaproteobacteria bacterium | reverse complement strand
TGCGCATCTGGCACCTCACCTCCGACCGCCTGCCGCCGCTCGCAGACCGCGTGCGCGAACATCGCGACCTGCTCGAAGCGATCTGCCGCGGTGACGCGGACAGGGCCGGCGAGATCGCCGGCGCCCACGTGACCGCCTTCGCCGCAGAGATGCGCGCGGCGCTCTAACGGTGGTATCCATCGCTTCGAGAAACGCAAAATTGCGTATTCGAGTGATCCGATGCAATCGTCAGGGCGCGGGAGTCTGTCCAGTAGATCGACGGCGACACGCAACGCTCAAGTCGAAAAAAGCGCTGCCTTTCAGTAGCCTTCTCTCCCACGCCCCCGTAGCTCAGAGGATAGAGCGACGGTTTCCTAAACCGCAGGCCGCAGGTTCGAGTCCTGCCGGGGGCGCCATGGTCTCGAGTGAAGGAATCTGCAGGTACGCTGGGTGGTTCAACTGCGAGGCCAATACGTGATCACAAGCACCGGAAGAAGTCGAGGGTTGGTGTCCGGGGCGATCCTGGGGGGGGTCGTTGCCTTGTCTGGAATGTCCACGCTGCATGCTGACGAAACTGCGGCTTACAAGTACTACCTCGTTGGCAACCCGGAAGACGTCGTGCGCAAGACCGAAGGCCTCATCGTCATGCAGGGTGGCGGGGACGATGTCGACGAGAATTACATTCGCATGGGGGCAAAGAGTGGTGGCGGTGATTTCGTCGTATTGAGAGCCTCGGGTGCCGACGATTACAACGATTACATCTTCAAGCTTTGCAATTGCGACTCCGTTGAAACCATCGTCTTCGAAAATCGCAATGCGGCGAGCGACCCGTTCATCCTGGATAAGATCGACAACGCAGAGGCTCTCTTCATTGCGGGCGGCGATCAGTCCAACTACGTGCGTTATTGGCAAGGCACGCCGGTGGAGGATGCGATCCATCGCGTCGCAAGCAAGCCGGCGCCAATCGGTGGCACCAGCGCGGGCATGGCGATTCTGGGTGAATTCAGCTACTCCGCGATGAACACGAAAGACGGTATGTCGTCCGAGTCGGGTCTTGGCGATCCTTTCAATGCCGAACTCACGCTGGCCCGCGACTTTCTCGTGTTGCCGAAGCTCGGCAACATCATCACCGATCAGCATCTGCAGGAGCGAGACCGAATCGGGCGGACGATTGCTTTCCTCGCACGGCTCGTGAGTGATGGCTGGACGGTGCAGGGTCGAGCGATTGCCGCCGACCGAGAGACTGCGGTGCATATCGATCCAGCAACCGGCATCGCGAAGGTGTTCGCCACCGCTGATCATGAAACTCCATTCGTCTACTTCATGAGGACGCCAGGCAAACCGGAGGCCTGCGTTTCCGGCGAACCGCTGACATTCAGGAATATCGAGGTTTATCGCATTGATCCGAGCGGTTCGTTCGACATCGATCGCTGGCAGGGCTCGGGCGGAATCAGCTACACGCTCAGCGTCATGAACGGAAAACTGTTTTCGTCGCGTGACAGCATTTATTAGTAGCCAGAATGAGCGCTGCTGGAGTTGGCGAGAAATTCCGCCTCTAGATGCTATGCACTTGCTCACACGGCCTACTCGAGGCCTCGCACCAAGACCGCCGGGTTTCGGAATGAACATTCCTCGCGAGGACAGCGCATGAAAGCGAGACGGATTTTATTGGTAGCGCTGGCACTTGGCATGGCGACCCAGGCGGTCGCGGCGGAGCCTTGTGACCACCGCGAAGGGTTCACCCTGGTGTTGCATGGCGGATATTTGGATTACGAAGAGGAAGTCGGCCCCCCGCACCGGGCTCTCTTCCGACGATTGCTCAAAGCTGGCGGCGAACAATTGGCCAAAGGCGGCAGCGCGCTGGACGTGGTGATGGATTCCATCGCCGCCCTGGAGGATTCGGGCATCCTGGACGCTGGCAGGGGCTCCATCGTCAATACCGCGGGGTTTACCGAAACCGATGCCTCGCTGATGGACGGGCGCAGCGGACGCTCCGGCGCGGTAGCGGCCATGCAACGTTTGAAAAATCCCATCAAGGCGGCGCGCCTGGTCATGGACAAGACCGAACACGTTTTGTTCGCCGGAACGACCGGTGAACAAACCCTGATCGGACTGGGTGCAGAAGCGGTCAAAGACCCGGCCAACTATTTCCAGGAATACGTTCCGCCTCCCCCGCCCAGCGCGGACGAACCGACCCAGGCCGAACACGGCACGGTTGGGGCGGCGGCTCTCGACCGCTGCGGCAACCTGGCTGCGGGCACTTCGACCGGAGGCTGGCCGGGGAAATTGCCGGGCCGAGTGGGAGACAGCCCCATCATCGGCGCCAGCACCTATGCAGACCACCAGTACGCTCTGTCAGCGACGGGTGTCGGCGAATACTTCATCAAGCGGGCGGCGACCCGTGACATCGCCATGCGAGCCGAGTACCGGGGCACGCCCCTGGAACGCGCCGCCGATCAGGTCGTCAAGGAACTCATCGGAAAACAGGACGGAGCGGAGGGTGCGATCATCGCCGTCAGCAAAGATGGCGAGATCGTCATCTCCTCCAACGGCTACGGCATCTTCCATGGCTGGGTCAGCCAGACCGGTGAGATCGTGGTGGGCACGCAAGAGCCCTAGTACCTGCAGCCCCGGCCCGAAATCGCACATTCGTCGCTTCGGATTGGACATTTTGGGCCACCGTGCGGTCGCCACGCGTTTCGCGGCTGGCCGGCGCGCAGCGGCGTCCATTCACGAGGTCGTTGTTGGCGAGAATCCCATTTTTGCTTTCTTCTCGCGTTGTTTGGTGGCACAGTTCCTTTTTCTGATCGGCAGATCCGAGGTTCGAGGCCTTCCCCGCGCGATTTCGCGCGACGCTCCCGTTGCGCCAGGGTGTGTGGGGAAAAGTGAGATGGAAGACCCGATTGGCGTCATGCTGTTTCGAGGTATCGTGCCTCTCGATGAGTTCCATGCGCTCCACGGGCGACCGGCCGCCTACGAGTAAAATCGAGATTGGCGTTCTCGAGGCGCGGAGGTTTTGTTGATCGGCATGCAGTCTTCTTTCTTCTTGTACTCCGGGCCATGCGTTGACTGAATCGAAACCAGCCGGTCTCACAAAGGAATCCGCTTTTCGGATTTTCAAGATCGCGATCTTCTGGATCTTGATGATCAACCTCATCTACTACCTGTATGAGGACGTGAGCGCGTATCTGTATCTCGCGTCGGGAGCCTCGCTATTCGATACGTTGGAGGCCTTTGCGGTTTCGATCGATTACGCGGCGTGGATGGTTCTGATCGTCTTGTTCGAGATGGAGACGAGTGCGCAATCGAAAGATCAGTTCACGGGAACGCGCAAGTGGGTGATCGGAGGTCTCACGGCGGCTTGCTACCTGGTTCTCGTCTATGCCGCGTACGGTTACGCGGCGGGTCTGGCGGATACCTACAATTACGAGCCCATCGAAGACAGATCTGCTTGCTACTTCGCGAACACCAATTTCGCCTATATGACCGAAGCGGCCAGGCCCGTCGAGCTGACCGACAAGAATTGCGACGATCTCGACGGGGAAAGACTTTTCAAGAGCCCGAGCGACAATCTGATCGC
>JAHEEJ010000075.1 GCA_024640705.1 Deltaproteobacteria bacterium | reverse complement strand
CCCGGGAGCAGGCCCGTCTGCAGATCGCCGAGCGTCTCCGCGGCCCGATGGGCCGCTTCACTCGACTCGAACGCCGCGTAGGAAAAGGGATCGGGCGCGGCACGGGTATCTCCGGAGGGAGATGTCGCGCTACACGAGAGGCTGATGATTCCGAGGCTGATGAAAGCCGCGGTCAAGCGACGGGGAGCGGTCATCCTCGACTCCTTTCGGCAGCCGTTCGACCCCCTCGGAGCTTCCGAGTCCGGGCACTGGCTTTGCGTCCCCGGTTCCCACCGGGTTTGCTCTTCTCGAGGAGCAGGAGATCAATCCTGGCTCCGTGGTATATTCACTACACCTTATCGGCGCCGTTCGAAGCGGACTTGAATGACGGTTCACCGGGCCGCAGCTCGCCGTTCAACCTCACGGCGCCACTCGCCAATCGACGAATTCCCCTAACGCTGCGAAACGCAGCGAGGGCCGGCCCCCGTCCTGCCGCCCTATTTCGTGGTCTTGAACAGCGGCAGGTTCGCCTCCGTGGCCACGTAGATCACGTTCGGATTCTCGTTCAGGGTCTTGATCCAGAGATACTGAAGATAGGAATCCGACAGCGTCGACCGCACGATCTGCTGCGACTCGGCAGCGCCTTTGGCTCGGGCGACCTCGATCTCGGCGTCCTTGACGGCCTGCTCGAGCTCGAACTGCTTCTGCTGCACCCGCTGCTCGGCGGTGAGTTTGGCCTCGATGCTCTCCTTGAACCGCTGCGGAAGCTTCACGTCGCGCAACAGCACGTCCACGATCAGGATGCCGCGCGTCTCGAGGTTCCCCTGAAGAAAGCCCTTGACCTTGGAGGCGATCTCCTTGCGGCCCTCTTCCGAGTAGACCTTCTTGACCGGGTAACCGCTCACCACGTCGCGCACCGCGCTGCGAAAGTACGGAACGATCAGCAGATCGACATAGTTCCAACCCACGGTCTGGCGAATCGTCGGGGCCTTCTCGGGCTGCACCTGAAACAGCAGCGAGGTATCGAGACCGACGATCAGGCCTTCAGAGGACGGCACCTGAGCGGTCTCTTTGAGTTCTTGAAGCTTGACGTTCCAGGTTTCGACGGTTCGAACCACCGGAACCTGGATCACCACGCCTTGACCGACCGGCTCGTCCTTGATCCTCCCGAAGCTCTTCGAGACGCCGACCTCACCATCCTCGATCACCACACAGCCGGTAGCGGTGAACGTTGCGAGCAAAATCGCAATTGCGAGTTTCCAATTCATTTGAGACATGGGATCCCTCCTGTCCAGTTGGCGCGTCAATTTCGCTTGGGGCCAGGGCCCAGCCAACGCGCCGGCGATTCACCCGTTGAAGTTCGAATGGATGGCTCCAGTGGAGCGTGGCAACCGCGGGAGCTTACCCGGAGCGCGAAGAGACCGCGACCCGCAGACGACCTGTTCGGGGCCATCGCCGAGTCATTCGAGGCGCATCACTCGCTGGGAAAACCGTCCGGGCGATCCGAGAAGCGAGCCAATGCACGCAATTGCGGCGTTGACAGCGAGGCCGATCACTCCGATGTGGAATCCAGAAATCCACTTCGAATCCACCACGGCTCCCGCAATCGCGATGCCGACTCCGAAAATGAGGCCAATCAACGCGGGCCGGGCGCGAAACCGAGGCCAGTGGATGGCGATCAGGAAGGCCGGGACGCATTGGATCAAGAGTTCCATCTTGAGTTCGATCACGCCCCAGAGCGTCACGTTGCGGGCTGCGATGGCGAGCAGCGCCATTCCGGCCATCACCACGCCCGCAATTCGCTTTCCGAACCGCGTCGTACCCGCTTCGCGGCGCGGGCGACCGAACAGATCCTCCGCGCCCACCGAACCCAGCGACAGCAGCACCGAATCCGCGGTCGACATGATCGCAGCGAGTGCGCCCAGGAACACGATCATCGCCGCAATCGAAAGCCCGAGACCTTCACGCGCCCACGCTCCCAGCAGCAGCGGCATGACGCGATCCGCTTCGATGTCGCCCAGGCCCTGAAATTGGGCGATCGCCGCGAGGCCGATCAGCGTGACCACCCATGTGGTCGCGATCGGCATGAAGCTCATCAACGCAAACGAGTGACGCAGCACCCGGCCGCTCCGGGCCGCGTAGATGCGCTGGATCGCCTGCGGGTAGACGACGCTCGCGAGGCCCATCAGCGCGATCGTGCTGAACCAATGGATCTGTTCGCGCGCATCGGGCCGTTCGGCAGCGTCGGGCCGAACCTCGAGAATCTGGTCCGTGAGCGGCCCGAGTCCGCCCGACTCGGCGAGCAGCCAATGCAGCAGCGCTCCCAATCCGAACAGCATCAAGACACCCTGCAGCGCATCCGTCCACGCCACCGCGCGCATGCCACCGACCGTCTCGTAGAAGAGGATCATTCCGGCGAGCAGAAAGACGCCCCATTCATACGAAATGGCAGCGCCGGTGAACTGCTCCGTGAGTTCTCCCATCGCCTTGAGCGAACCGAACAGGAAATTCGCCAGCGCAGCGGCCATCAACAACGACACTGCGAGCAACAGCAGTTGGCTGCCGGGCTCACCCGAGAAACGAAATCGAATCCAGTCGCCGGGCGTCACGAAGCCCTCGCGAATCGCGATCGGGCGAAGCTTTGGAGCGAGCGCGTGAAACACCACGATGATGGACAACATGAAACCCGTCGCCATCACCCACGAGAAACCCTGCCGATAGGCCTGGCCCGGATAACCGAGCAAAGAGTTTCCGCTGTACGCCGTCGCGTAGAGCGTTAGAAAGAGAACGAAGACACCGAGGCCGCGGCCAGCCAGAAAATGATCCGCGGGCGATTCGCTCTCGCGCGCGCTGCGAGCCGCCAACGCGATCCCGATCAAAACAGCGAGATAGCCGATCAGGCCCACGACTCCGAGCCACTCGAGCGTCACGGTCTGCGTGCCTCGTCATCCGCGACCGGGTCCCGAATATCGGTCAGCAGCCAGGCGGCAGAATTCAAGATCGCCGCTGCCGCGTAGCAGAGGATCGCGATGGCGACCCAATCGGGCAGACCGAAGAGCCTCGCGGGTGGCGCATCCCCCCGATACCACGGAATCGACGCCACGTAGAGCAGCCCGATGCCGCAGAGCAACGCGCGGCGCAGCCAGCGAACCCAGCGCGGCTGCTCGGCGCGCGCCCCCTCGCCTCGCCCCTCGCTTGCGGTCTCGACTGTGGAATTTCGTGATCGCGTATCCATGCGTCAGAAGAATTCGGGCTGATCCGCGCTGGCTTCCAGACAACGCGGGTCGTCGTGGCGGACATCGTTGACGTACTGGCTGATCGGGTAGAACTCGAGTGCACCGCCGAGGTTGCGATCGATCACCGGTGACACGAGATCGGGTTCTTTGACTTCCGGATCGATCCAGAGTCCATAATCGGCCGGATCGACGATGACGGGCATGCGGTCGTGCAATGCGCGCAGCCGTTCGGCGGCCGCGGTGGTGAGCAAGCTGCAGCTTTCGAGCACTTCGCCGTCGGGATCGGTCCAGCGCTCCCAGAGGCCTGCAAATGCGAACAGCGCGCGTCCCTGGAGGCCGATGAAATAGGCTTGTTTCGAGCCCTTGCTTCCCGCCCATTCGTAGAATCCGTCGGCGGGGACCAGGCAGCGGCGGCGGCGCAGCGCGGATCGAAAAGACGGTTTTTCAGCCACGGTCTCCGCTCGCGCATTGATCAGGCGGTTGCCAATTTTCGAATCCACGGCCCAGGAGGGCACCAGCCCCCAGCGGCGCAGGCAGAGCGTCGGCCGGGTGCCCTCGCCCGAAACCGTTGCAATCGATTGCCCCGGCGCCACGTTGAAGCGCGCCTCGAGCTCCGGCACCTCGTCCAGCCCGAAGTGGTCGGCGATCGCTGTCGGCGGGGTGCTGAGTGTAAAACGACCACACACGGCAAACCTCGAATCTGGCTCTGCCTGCTACAGTACCGCGTCCGCCGGCCCAGGGAGAATCCGCGTGCGCGATTCCAATTCCGACACATCCTCGAAGACGCTCCTGATCATCCGCAGCGCAATCGGTGGTTGCCTGATGGGACTCGCAAATCTGGTTCCCGGCATCAGCGGCGGCACCATGCTGCTGGCGGCTGGGGTCTACCCGGGATTCATCTCGGCGATTGCAGAGATTACGACCTTCCGATTCCGCCTGCGCTCGCTGATCCTGCTGGCATCGGTCGTTGGGAGTGCGGTGCTCGCGATCCTGCTCCTCGCCGGAAGCGTCAAGGAACTCGTCGTCGATCACCGCTGGATCATGTACAGCTTATTCATCGGATTGACACTCGGTGGCGTCCCGCTCGTGTTTCGGATGGCGCGGCCCGTATCGAGTGCGACCTGGTTGGGAGCGGCCGGCGGGTTCGCCGTGATGCTCGTGATGGCCGCCACCCGCGCGACTGGAACTGGCGGAGAAGGCACCAACCTCGTGCTGATCTTCGCATCCGGAGTCGCTGCATCGTCGGCGATGATCTTGCCGGGAATCAGCGGCGGCTACCTCCTGCTGCTGCTCGGCCAGTACGAAGCCATCCTCGGCACGATCGACCAGCTCAAACGCGGCTTGCTCGGCGACGGCGCGGGTGGAGGCAGCGACTTCGCGCTCGTGCTCGATGCACTCACCGTGGTCATCCCGCTCGGAATCGGCATCGCAGTGGGCGTCGTGGGCGTCAGCAATCTCTTGCGTTGGCTGCTCGAGCGGTACGAGAAAGCGACGCTCGGCGCGTTGCTCGGCCTGCTGCTTGGCGCGGTCGTGGGGCTCTGGCCCTTTCAAGAGCCGAAGCCACCGGTTCCCGGCGAGACCCTCAAAGGGCGAATCGTCACCGTCGAGAATGCGGCGGACTTCGAGCGCGACGATTGGCAGCTCGTTGCGTTCGATCCGAACGGCCGCGAAATCGCGACCGCTGCCGGACTCATCGCGGCCGGATTCGCTGGAACCCTGTTGATCGGGCGACTCGGCCGCCAGGATCCCACCGGCGAATAACGGGCCGGCCTGCCAGGGCCCCGGGCCCGGCGGATCCGTTCGAAGCAAACACAAAATCGTTTATGGGCAAGCGAGGGAAGTGGGTTACCCAGCTTGCCTACTACTGAAGTAGCAACTCTTACGCAAACGACGCGCACACGCCGCCGTACCGCCCCATCCCGACTCCGGATTCCCCAGATTGATCGCGCAGCGGGCTGCTGCGCATGATTCTTGCACTGATTTAGCCTGGACGAATCGATCGAAAGATGAGGTAAATGCATGTCGAATCGAAGGACCACAGTCCGCGCCGGATACCGCTGGCTGCTCGCCGCGCTCGCGCTCCCGATCTCGGCTTGCATGGCCTACAACGACACGACCGCCGACGTCGATCGCACGCCGATCATGAACACGGGAACTCGAGCCGGAATCATCTACCCGGGCCAGAGCGCACCGGCCATGCCTGGATCGGTTCCGCAGGGCCAGTACGCGCCGCCCGGAGCGGGTTCCCAATACGGTCAACCTCCGGTGCCCGAGCGACAGGCCCCTCCCGCCTACCCGTCGGGCGCAACGCTACCGCCGGGTGCGGCAGCCACCCCTCGACCCTATGCGAACCCGCAAGCGACCCCGTATCCAAATCCGCAATCGAATCCGTATCCGAATCCTCAAGCGAATCCGGCGCCCAATGACCAGATCTCGATGTTGGGCGGAGCGCGAGTGGAAGAAACCAAGCACCTCGATAAGCGCAAAGAGCCGCTCGTGGTGAAGTACATGATGGCGCCGCTCAAGCTCCTCGCCGCGCCATTCGTTCTGGCCAAGGAAGCGATCGAAGGCGATCCGGAACCCGGACCGGCGGTTCCGAGGCGCGCCGACCCCCAGCTGCCGAACGCGCAATCGGGTCCGGCTCCGCCGCCGCAGCCCCAGCAGCCCACCGACTACGAGAGCGCAATGCTCCGGGATCTGGAACGGCAGCTCGAACAGCGCGGCACACCGGAGACTCAGAATGCACCGGAGCAGCGCGTCGCAGCGGTGCAGGCCCCTTCACTTTCGATCGCTGACGAATTGCGCGAACTGCAGCGGGCGCCCGAAGCGCCCCGAGGTCGAATCGATCGCTCAGCGTCCCCCGCACCGTCTGCGGGTGTAGAAACGCCGCGAGGACAAGAGTCCGGCAACCCCTATCCGACCGCGAGTGGAATCGTCGATCGAAACGCCGACGGTCGGATCGATCAGTGGATCTTTCGCGAAGATGGTGAAATCTCGAAACAGCTTCTAGATGAAGACTTCGACGGACGACCGGATCGAACCATCATCTTCGACGCTCAGACCCATCGGCCCGGCAGGGTCGAGGAAGATACGAATGGAGACGGCGTGCTGGACTCCTGGACGGATTACGACAACGGCGCCATTGCGAGGAGACGCTCCGATTCCAACGGCGATGGAACCGTCGATACCTGGAGCTTCTTTCGCGCGGGCGAACTCGCACGCCACGAACAGGATACGAGTGGTGACGGATTCCGCGATGTGGTTTCCTTCTTCGAGGAAGGCCGCCGCGTTCGCGAAGAGCGCGACTCCAACGGCGATGGTCAGGCCGATGAAATCCTCTATTACGACGGCAACGAAAAGCTGATGCGCCGGGAAGAAGACCGCGACCTGGACGGAGGGCTGGAAGTGGTCTCCCACTACGAAGCGGGCCGACTCGTTCGCCGCGAACTGCTCGAAGCCCCCACCCTGGCGGGCAGGCTTTCCGATGCCGAATCCAGTGAGGCGACGCGTTAGACCATGCCCCGAACTCCCGCGCAGGGTATTGGATTTCTACTGGGCTTCTGGCTCGCTTTCGCGCTGTCGCCGCTGATGGTGAAGACCGCCGCGGGCGCGGAACCCGCGAACGTGGCGTCACTCGAAGCGGAACTGCTCGCACAGGTCAATCAAGTCCGGAGTGAGCACCACCTGATTCCGTTGGTGAGACGAAGCGACCTGGATCGCGTCGCGCGGGCCCACAGCAGCGACATGGCGCAGCGGAATTACTTCAGCCACCACACACCCGAGGGCGAGAGCCCGCTCGACCGGCTCCAACGATCCGGAGTCAGCGACATGCGCCTGGCGGCCGAAAACCTCGGCAAGACGACGCACTCGAATCCAACTGCCCAGATCGTCAAGAGCTGGCTCGAATCACCGGACCACCGGAGCAACCTGCTCGCTCCAGCCATGAACTTCACGGGGATCGGGATCGCGCAGGGTGCCGACGGCAGCCTGATCTACACCCAGGTCTACATCCTCGTACCGCGCTGATTCGCGGCCGAGCCCGGTTTTACCGACGCGCACGACGGGGCGCGGCCCACGAACTCTAAACAAGGAAACCCCGAGCGTCCGGTTCAGCGCAAAACGCTCGCCCTCAACTGTCTCGATTCCGTGTATCAGGGCTGAAAGATGGCCGTCAGCTGCCTGTCGTTCCAGTAGACGTCGATCGGGTGGGAGGGATCGAGCCGATCCGGCAACACCACATAGCCGAGCACGCTGCTGCCATTCTCGAGGGGACCCAACCGCCCTCGGATCACTCCCAGTTGGTCGGGATTGTCGTTGCTCGGATGAAATGCCACCCCATTCTGTACGAAGGTGAGATTCCCGTAGAACGAGCCAGCCGAATCCGCATCGGCGACGAAGAGCACGACGGGTCCGTTGCTCGCCTGACCGCTGCCGCCCAGGTGCTCGCGGATTCGCGCCTCGAAGGCCAGCGAGCGCGCGAATCGCACCCGCCCCTGCGAGCCGTCGTCAGTGAAGGACGCCGGCGCTCGGCGCTGTGATAGCTCGACGATCATCGCCAGATCCTCGACTTCGGCATCCAGCAGATTCAAAGTCGACCCGTCCAGCGCTTTCTCCGAGCGGGCCACCGGCGCCGAGGCGCTCTGCAGATTCGATGGCTCGGGAACCAGGGTCTCGGTCAGGGGCTGCTCGTGAGAAAGCTGCGGCTCGGTCGTGTCGTCCCGGGTTCGCTGAACCGGGGCGGGGGGCTCGACAGGTTGCCCCTCGATCAAGTTGTAGGGATTGTTGGGATCGTTCTTGCGATAAAAGACCTCCCAGCCGTACGGGCGCGGGAGGTACTGGGGCTTCATGGGCGGCACGTCACTCGGATCCACCGCCTTGGCGTCGCGGCAGGGAACCGACTCGGGTCGCTGGACGATGAACATGCTGCCGTCGGGACACACTCCAGTGACGCTCGCAGATCCGGCTGCGGCGATGCTCACGCCCGCGACGACCAGGACGAAAACCCGCCCGGTCGAGCAGCGCAAGCGCGAAACAATCCGGTCCATCGTGAACACCCCGAGTCACAATCCAGCCCCATTCTAAACTGAAAATGTATTGTAAATCAATAAGATACGTCGCCGCTTCGAATCTGCTTTCGAGCCTCGGATAAGCCCCTATCCACACGGATTTGCCCGATCAATTGCCGGCCGACTGCTCCTCGCTGCGCGAACTCGCCAGGATTCGCTGCAACCTGCGCAATTCGCGCGCGCGCAGCGGCCGGGCTTCGCCGGGTGCGAGCTGACCCAGTTCGAGCGGCCCCATTCGAACGCGTACGAGTCGAACCACGGGATGTCCCAACGCGCGCATCATCCGGCGAATCTGTCTCTTCCGGCCCTCGACGAGGGTGAGTGCAAATGCGGTCGTTCGGGTCTGGCGATCGAACCGCGCAGCACCGACACGCGCGGGCGCCGTGAGCCCATCTTCGAGTTCGACACCCTCGGAAATGCGCCGCAGCGTCGCTCGGTCGACCGAACCCCGAACCGTGACCCGATATTCGCGCTCCTCGCCAAAAGAGGGATGCAGCAGGGCGTGAGTGAGCGGGCCATCGTTGGTGAGCAGCACCAGGCCCTCGCTCAGGAGGTCGAGGCGCCCGACCGGAAACAGACGGGCGCTCGACTCCGGAACCAGATCGACCACCGTCGAGCGCCCCTGCGGATCCGAAACGGTCGTCAAGACACCCAGCGGCTTGTGGAGCATCCAGTATTCGAGAGGCTCGCGGTGGATCGGCTTGCCATCGACCGCGATCGCATCGCGAGCGGCATCGGCGGATTCTCCGAGTGTCGCAACCGCGCCGTTGACGGTGACCCGACCCGCTCGGATCAGGTCCTCTGCCGCGCGGCGGGACGCCACACCCGCGGCTGCGAGAATCTTCTGAATCCGCTCACCGGGAGGGCCGGATCGCGTTGCTGCCCGCATCGGGATTCCGGTGAATCTAGTGGGGCTTGCCGGGGATCTCGACGTCTTCGAGCGAAACCCCGGCTTCAGCGGAGGTGTCCGGATCGACGTCCAGCTCGGCTGTGAGCGGCTCGCTTTCGCCCGTTGCCAATACGTCGCCGCTCTCGTCGTTCGCAAAAACTTCACCCGGTGCAAACGCGTCGCCGGTTTCATCCGGCACGGGCACCAGTTCTTCGAGTTCGCGCAGCGTCGGAAGATCGTCGAGTTGGGCGAGACCGAAGACTTCGAGGAAGCGTTTCGTGGTCGCGTAGAGCATCGGATGGCCCGGCACTTCGCGGTGGCCGGACAGCTTGATCAGCTTGCGCTCGAGCAGGGTTCGCATCACGGGGCCCGCGTCTACGCCGCGCACGTTCTCTACCTCCGCGCGCGTCACGGGCTGTCGATAGGCGACGATCGCCAGCGTCTCGAGGGCGGCATTGGAAAGGCGCAACGGACGTGTGCTCTGAAGTTGCCTCAGATAGGAGGCGAACTCCGAGTGGGTGCGCATCTGGTAACCGCCGGCGATCTCACAAATCTCGAACGCGCGCTGTTGAGCGACGTATTCGGCGTTGAGTTCGTCGACGAGAATCCGGGCCTTGGCCGGTGTGCAGCGGGGAATCAGTTTCGCCAGCCGCCCCAACGGGATCGGCTCCGGAGACGCGAGGATCAGGGCTTCGGCGATGTTGCGCTTTTCGATTTCACTCATCGTTCCCTCGTTACATCGATTCCGCAATCTGTTGGATCCACGCCGTGTCGTTCGTTTCGATCGAACGGCGCAGGTGAATGGGCCCTTCAGGCGCGCCCAACTCGTCGATCCCCTGGTAGATGCGAATCGCGGAGATCCGTGTCAACTCGAGGATCCCAAGGAATGTCGCGACGATGAGGGCTTTCGTATACGGGCGGCGCCGCTCCTCTTGAAGCAGAACGTCGAAATCGATGCTCGGGCGGGACTCCAGCACCTTCATGATTTCCATCATCCGCTCGCGAACCGTGATCTCCTCTGCTTCGATTTCGTGCGGCTTCGATTCCACATCGTGTTTCGCCTCGAGGACGCGGCGATAGGCTTCTACGAGATCGAAGAGTCCGACCTCGATCTCGCGCTCGGACTCCGCGGGTGACTCCAACTCGCAGGCGCTGGCCGCGAACACGTCCCGGTCCAGGCGCTTTCGCTCGCCCAACTCCGCCGCGACTTCCTTGAATCTCTGATATTCGAGCAGGCGGGCGATGAGCTCCGCGCGCGGATCGATCTCCTCGCCGTCTTCGCCCACGCGCTCTGCCGGCAAGAGCATCCGCGATTTGATCCAGGCGAGAGTCGATGCCATCACGAGGTACTCGCCGACCAATTCGAGATCGAGTTCGCGCATCAGCTTCAAATACTCGAGATACTGCTCGCCGATCCGCGCGATCGGGATATCGGTGATCTCGACCTCGTTGATCCGAATCAGATGGAGGAGCAGGTCGAGCGGGCCCTCGAAGACCGGCAGGCGGACGGAATACGGTGCCAACGGCTCAGCGGCGGGCAAAGCGACATCAGACTCAGGCACTGAGGCAGTCACGGTGGCCCCTCGAGAGGCAAATTGCTGGAGGATGGGGAAGTACGCTGAGTATGCGCAATCTCGACTTTGCGGGCAAGCATCAGCGTCGCCTGGGCCTGGCGGCCGCTTTCGGCTTCGGCGCGCCGCGCTGCCGGGCGATTTCACGAGCCAATGCGAGTGCGTCGTCCCGGTTCTGCAACGCTCCGTCGAGATAGGCGATCCGGACCCGGTTGAGCACCCGCCCCAGCGCCGGGCCCTCGAGTCCAATTGCGAGCAGATCCTCGCCACTGAGCGGTACGCGACGCATCCGGTCCTCGACCGCGAAGCGAGCCATGCGCCGGCGCAGCTTCGGTTCCGCGAGCGAGTAGAGGGAGTAGAGCTCCTCTTCACTCAGCGGAGCCAGCGCCGCGTCGATTGCACCGCGACCTCGTGCGCGGCGAAGTGCATTCATCCAGCTGCCACTCGCCTTCGGAAAGCCGCTGATCGCCCGCGCCGCCTCCCCGCGAACCGAAAACCGTTGCAGGGTTCGACGCCGGAGCGCGGGCGAGGCCGGCGCCAGCCAGACATTCAGCCCCGAGACCCAACTGCGCCAACGACCGGACCGCCACGGAGGCGATGCAATCGCCCGCCCCAATCGGCGCAGCGGAACGACGGCTGCGCGCGGCAGATCCAGGCCGGGCTCGAGAGCTCCGAGCACGTGCCAGTTGGAGAGCAAGCGCAATGCCTTCGACGGATCGAGTCCCCGTTGGGCATCCTCGAAGACCTTCACCAACTCCCGGCGCAGTCGATCGCCACTGACGCGCCCGAACGCGCCGTCCCGCAAAGCGTCGCGCAATGCCGTGCGAGAACCTCGGGTCAGCGACAGTCCGAGGCGCGGCCCGAGGCGCGCCGCGCGCAACACCCGCGTCGGGTCGTCGTGAAAACTCCGCGGATGCAGGATCCGGAGGTCGCCACCAGCGAGGTCGGCGAGGCCGTCCGCCAGATCGACGATCCCCGAGTGCTCGCGTTTCGCATGACTGGAGAGCGGCAGTGCCAGAGCGTTGACGGTGAAGTCGCGCCGTGCGAGATCGTCCTCCAGGCTGCCGGGTTCGACTTGCGGAAGCGCGCCGACGTGGGCATACGTCTCACGCCGAACTCCCGAAATGTCGATGCTCGCCGATCCCGCCTGGAGCTGGACGGTTCCGAACCGATCGTGTGGCGTTACGCGAGCGTCCGGTGGAGCCGCCAACGTCGCCAACGCCACCGCATCACCGGTTTCCACCAGGAGATCGACGTCGTTGATCTCCCGGCCCAACACCAGGTCTCGTACGGGCCCACCGACCGCGTAGACGGCGAGCCCGCGAGCTTCTGCGGCATCGACCACCGAATCGAGCAATGCGGCGGTGTCGCACTCCAGCGCTTTGCGGAATTCATTCGCGCCCGGCAGCTTCACGGTCGACGCCCCGATGGCTGTCGCCGACCCCGTGGATGCCGGCGCTCCACGGTTTCTCGCAAACGAGACCGAGTCACATGGGTATAGATTTCGGTCGTTGCAAGGTCCGCGTGCCCGAGCATGCTCTGTACGGCGCGAAGATCGGCGCCACCCTCGAGCAGATCGGTCGCAAACGCATGCCGCAACACGTGGGGCGAGACGCGCTCCGATGCAATTCCCGCGACGCGTGCGACTTCTCGGATGCGAAGGAAGAAGTTCTGCCGGGTCATCGCCCTGCCCCTTCGCGTGAGAAAAACCGCGTCGCAATCGGGCCGGGAGCACTTGGCGAGAGTCGGCCTTGCTGTCTCCAGGTAGCGATCGAGCAACTCCAGGGCGGGCGTACCCAGGGGCACGATCCGTTCCTTGCGCCCCTTTCCGAGCACCCGAATCACCCCGGAACGCCGATCGACCGAACCCAGACGCAGACCCACCAACTCGCTCACGCGCAATCCCGAACCGTAGAGAACCTCCAACATGCAGCGATCGCGCAGACCGATCGTGGTCGAGACATCGGCCGCCTCGATCAATGAAACCGTCTCGTCCGGCCTGAGAATCCGCGGCAACGGGGTCGCGAAACTCGGACTCGACACGCCCTCCAGCGGATCGTCCCCCGTGGTTCCGGAAATCCCCTGGTGTCGAAGCAGTCGGCGAACCGAGACCAGCGTCCGCGCACGACTTCGCGACCCAAGGCCTTCGCGGTCGAGAAGACGCGTGAAGCCGACGAGGTGTTCGCGCCGAACCGCCCGCAAGTTGCGAATTCCCGCGC
>JAHEEJ010000378.1 GCA_024640705.1 Deltaproteobacteria bacterium | reverse complement strand
TTTGGCTGTGGGGCGATCACGGTCAATTACAACTGGCGGGAGAAGGGTCGAACGACCATCGGCGAGGGTGCGAAGATCGGCTGTAACGCGAATCTGATCGCGCCCGTCACGATCGGCAGAAACGCCGCTGTTGCGGCTGGCTCGACTGTTGGGAGCGAGGTTCCCGACGATGCGCTCGCCGTCGAGCGCGCGCGGCAGCGAAACGTCGAAGGCTGGACGGCGCGGCGTGGAGCGGGCAGTCATTCGGAGCGGACGCGAAACGACGAGGGAGAGACCGGCTAGCGTTTTCCGCGCGGCCAGAGGAGTTCAGCATGTGTGGAATCGTGGGATATGTCGGCCGCAAGCGATCGGCGATGGAAGTGCTGATCGATGGGCTGCGACGCCTCGAGTACCGCGGCTACGACTCCGCGGGCGTGGCGATCCTCGATGAAGGTTCGATTCTCGTTCGGCGCGCACTCGGGAAGTTGGCGAATCTCGAAGGGGTGCTGCGCGACCAGCCGGTCGCGGGTCACATCGGCATCGGACACACACGCTGGGCAACCCACGGAAAGCCATCGGAGCGCAATGCTCACCCGCACTGCTCGGGCTCGGTGTCGATCGTCCACAACGGGATCGTCGAAAACTACCGGCAGCTGCGGGCCGAACTCGAGGGTTCCGGACGAACGGTGGAGTCCGACACCGACACCGAATTGATCGCGCATCTGATCGATCAACGCGTCGAGGCCGGAGACGATCTACTAGCGGCGGCTCGCTCGGCGTGCGAGAGGCTCGCGGGCTCCTACGCGTTTGCGGTCATTTCCAGCGTAGATCCGCATCGCATCGTTGCGGCAAAGAACGGTGGCAGCCCGATCATCCTCGGGCTCGAAGAGAAGGAAGCATTTCTCGCCAGCGACATCCCTGCGATCCTTCCCTACACACGCCAGATGATCTCGTTGAGGGATGGCGAGTTCGCGGTGCTGACCGAAGAGGGCGTGACCCTGTTCGATTTCGAGGGAAACTCGTTCGAGCGCGAGCCGATGGCGATCCAATGGGACCCCGTTTCGGCGGAGAAGGGCGGCTATGACCGGTTCATGCAAAAGGAGATCTTCGAACAGCCCAGAGCCGTGATGGATACGATTGGAACCCGAGTCTCCGAAGAAGATTGCAATGTCGATCTGGATGGCATCAACATCCGCCCCGAAATGGCCGAACGCATCAGCCGGATCCACCTCGTGGCCTGTGGCACCGCCTACTACTCGTGCATGGTCGGCAAACTGTTCTATGAGCAGATCGCCGGAATCCCCGCGGAAGTCGATCTCGCGAGCGAGTTCCGCTATCGAAGGCCCGTGCTCGATGCCGGTTGCGTGGTGATTCCGGTTTCGCAGTCGGGTGAGACCGCGGATACGTTGGCGGCCTTGCGCGAGGGAAAGCAGCGCGGGGCGCACGTGATCTCGATCTGCAACACGCGCGAATCGACGATCTCGCGCGAGAGCGATGACGTGCTCTATACCCACGCGGGGCCCGAGATCGGCGTCGCGTCGACGAAAGCCTTCACCACCCAGATCGTTGCCCACTACCTGCTCGCCCTGAAGCTCGGAATTTCGCGCGGAAGACTCGATCGCGAGGAAGCGCAGAATCGTCTACACGACCTGATGCGGCTCCCGAGATTGATCGAGAGCGCGCTCGAGCTCGACGATGAGATTCGGCAGGTCGCCCAAAAGTATTTTCACTCGACGGATTTTCTCTTCCTGGGCCGCGGGATCATGTATCCGATCGCGTTGGAGGGAGCGCTCAAGCTCAAGGAGATTTCCTACATCCACGCTGAGGGTTACGCGGCTGGAGAGATGAAGCACGGCCCGATCGCGCTGATCGACGAGGACATGCCGGTCGTCGTGATCGC
Source organism: Deltaproteobacteria bacterium (assembly GCA_024640705.1). Lineage (GTDB taxonomy): Bacteria > Myxococcota_A > UBA9160 > UBA9160 > SMWR01 > JACZVU01. The sequence continues at coordinate 1,690 of JAHEEJ010000378.1, read as the reverse complement.
GACTCGCGGGTTGCTCTACGAGAAGGTGATTTCCAATCTCGAACAAGTTCGTTCGAGAGAAGGCGCGGTGATTGCGATCGCGACCGAAGGCGATGTGGAAATCGCCGAGAAGGCAAACGACGTGATCTACATCCCGGATCTCGGAGAGTATCTGACATCGGTGATCGCGGTGGTGCCGCTGCAGCTGCTCGCCTACCACATCGCCGTGCTGAAGGGGACCGACGTCGACCAGCCGCGCAACCTCGCGAAGAGCGTTACAGTCGAATAGAGCAGGGTTCTCGTCTCGCCCATTGAGTCAGCCGCGGTGGTCAATTATCCTGCGGCCCTGCTTTTCTCCGATTGCGTTCCGCATCACCCCGGGAGACAGTCCGATTGCAAGCTGAGTCGATGCTCAGATCGTTGAACCCGCAGCAGCGCGCCGCCGTCGAGGCGACGGAAGGCCCGCTTCTCGTGCTGGCCGGCGCCGGCAGTGGCAAGACGCGAGTGCTCACCCATCGCATCGCCTATCTCGTTGGAGCGTGTGGGATCCCGCCCGAAAACATCCTCGCGGTGACCTTCACCAACAAGGCCGCGGGGGAAATGCGCGAGCGGGTGGAGAAGATCCTCGGCATGTCGACCGCGGATCTCTGGATCAGCACCTTCCACTCGGCGTGCGTGCGGATCCTGCGACGTGACATATCGCACCTCGGCTACTCCCGCGGTTTCGTGATCTACGACGATGGCGATACCCGCAGCGCGATTCGCGACGCTCTCAAGCGCCACGGGCTCGACTCTTCGGTTTCAGAAGCCAAGCGCTTCCAGTGGCGAATCGACCGCTGGAAGAACGACGGCCTGGATCCGGCGACCGCGGCGCGGACGGCAGAAGATCTCGATTCCGAGACCGCTGCCAAGATCTACGCCACCTACCAGCGCCTGCTCGTCGACAGCAATGCGCTCGATTTCGGGGATTTGCTGCTCCGCACCACCGAGCTCTTCGATCGATTTCCGGACGTGCTCGCCCACTATCAACGGCGCTGGCAGTACGTGTTGGTCGATGAATACCAGGACACCAATCGCGTGCAGTACGATTTCGTGCAGCAGGTTTCCCGTCAACACCAGAATCTCTGCGTCGTCGGTGACCCCGATCAGTCCATCTACGCCTGGCGCGGCGCCGATATCCGAAACATCATGGAGTTCGAGCGCGATTACCCGGATGTGAAGACCGTCAAGCTGGAGATCAACTATCGCTCCACGCAGCCGATTCTCGACGGTGCGAGCGGTGTCGTCGCAAACAATGTCGATCGTCGGCGCAAGGATCTCTTTACCGAGAGAAAAGGCGGTGACCTGATCCAGATCCACCACGCGCGGAGCGATCGGGGCGAGGCCGACTACGTGGTGCGTCAGATTCTCGTCGCGGTCCGGGAGGGAGATCGCAGGGGCGGCGAGTTCGCGATCTTCTACCGCACGAACCATCAGTCGCGCCTGTTCGAAGAAGAATTGCTGAAGTACGACATGCCGTATGTCGTGGTAGGCGGCGTTCGATTCTACGATCGCGCCGAAATCAAGGACGCTCTCGCCTACCTCCGGCTCCTGATCAACCCGGCAGATGTCGCTTCGCTCCGGCGCATCATCAACAAACCCGCCCGCGGGATCGGCAAGACGACGATCGAGCGAGCCGAATCACTTTCCGTCGAGCGCAGCATCAGCCTGT
>JAHEEJ010000377.1 GCA_024640705.1 Deltaproteobacteria bacterium | reverse complement strand
CTCGACGCGATCGCGCTGCGCGAGGCCGCTGGAGTCGAGGATCCGCTCGAAACGATCTGCCCCCAGCAGTTCGCGCTGCCCGCCGCGCCGAACGTGGCCGCACGGGCTGAAAACCGTGAAGTCGACCTCGATTCGATTGACGCAGCTTACGAACGCGTCACGAAAGGGCGTGATTTCGTGATCGTCGAAGGCGCGGGCGGCCTGCTGGTCCCGATTCGAGACGAGATGACGATGGCAGAGCTCGGGCGAAGGCTGGGATTGCCGCTGTTGATCGTGGCTCGCGCCAATCTCGGCACGATCAACCACACTTCTTTGACGCTCGATGTGGCTGCGTCAAAGAACCTGACCGTGCTGGGCGTCGTGATCTCTCACGCCGGAGGCAGCCTCTCGGCCGCCGACAACTCCAACCTATCGGGATTGAAGGAAATTCTGGGCGACCGGCTGCTCGGTGAGATCCCGCCGCTGGCGACGACTGAATTCGCGCCAGCCGATGCGATCGACTTTGACGCAGTGACGCATCAACTTGACGCGCTGCAGGATTCGATCTGAACGCTGCCTCCACTGAGTTCGTTTGGCCGCTTCTGGGTTGCTGCTGAGGGTTTGACGGGTTGGTTGCTCGGGATCGGTGATGGGGGGCCATCGGGCTCGAACCCCATGTCGCCCGATGGCCCCCCATCACCGACCCTGCGTGACGCGTGCTTCAGTTGGCGCCCCTCGATTCGGCGCTTCTTGGACGCAGCGACGACCGGTTGGCCGGAGCGAAGAGAAGGAGCAGGGACCGCGGGCTGCAACGCCTCCGGCAGCGTCACTTGTGGTGAAAATTGCGCGTCATTGTGCGTCATGGCGACTGGGGCATCGGCGCCGGATGGACGCGCGCTTGATCTAGGTACCGCGGCGTTTGATCTGAGTACGCTGCTTTTTGTGGGGTTAAATCGCCTCAAGGGAGAGGCGTGAAACGCCGATTCAGGACACTCGGAGACCGGCAACCGACGAGCGGATTGCGCGGGGGAGGGCTGAGCTTTGCCCACAGATGAAGAGCTGGAGATACTCAGCCGGAAACTGATGGCGCTCAAACTCTCCTACGAGCAGTATTTTCTGGGTTCGCGTCCACGCGAACCGATGATGGAGGCGGAAGAGGTCCGGAAGCTCGTGGTCGTCTACGCCAACCAGGCGATCAAGAACACTGCGATGCGCTTCAAGTTCAATTCGATCGTTTCGCGCTACCAGGCCTTCAAGCGCCAGTGGACCGACACCCTGCGCAAAATCGAGAACGGCACCTACTCACGCCACCAGTTCAAATCGAAGCTGCACGAGCACCCCGCGGAACCGTCGCCCGAACCCGTGACGCGCCCCCCGCAGCACCGCAAGGAAGTCTATGCGGCGCTCGTGGAAGCCCGACAGGCCTGTGGGCAGGGAGTCGACGGCCTGACACCCGCGAAGCTGAACGAGATTCTGGACCGACAGGAACGCGAATTGAGCCAGCGTTACGGCGACAGCCAGGTCCGCTTCAAGGTCGTGGTGGAAAACGGCAAGGCGAAACTCACCGCTTCGCGCGGAAGCTGAAAAGCCCGAAATCCCGTTTATGGTTTCTTGCGCCGGCTGACGGCGATCCGCGTGCGGGCGCGTGCGAGCGCCGCTTCGAAATCCCGGTAGCGATCGGGGTCTTCGTCACCGGCCGCCTTGTCGAGGTACTTCTGCGCGGCCGCCATCGCGCAATTCGCGCGCGCCGTGTCGATCTCGTGCGCGAGTTCGCACGAATCCACCAGCACCGTGACGGTTTCGCCATCGACTTCCGCGAAGCCATCCGCGACTGCCGCGTAGAGCGGGCCTCCCGCGGTGAGAATCTCGACGGCACCCACCCGCAGTGGCGAGAGAAAGCGCTCGTGGTTCGCGAGCACACCGAACTCCCCCTCGCTGCCGGGGAGCACGACCCGCTCGACGCTGCCCCGATAGGCCTCGCCCTCGGGCGTCACGATTGTGAGGTCGAACGGCATCGCCTAGAGCTTTCCCGCCTTTTCGATGGCCTGGTCGATCGTGCCGACCATGAAGAACGCCTGCTCGGGTAGCAGGTCGTGCTTGCCCTCGAGAATTTCCTTGAACCCGCGAATGGTTTCGGACAGCGGAACGTACGCGCCGGGTTGTCCGGTGAACTGCTCGGCCACGTGGAACGGCTGCGAGAAGAACTTCTGGATCTTGCGCGCGCGCGCCACCGTGATCTTGTCGTCTTCCGAGAGTTCATCCATGCCGAGAATCGCGATGATGTCCTGCAGATCCTTGTACTTCTGCAGCACCTGCTGGACGCTTCTCGCCACCCCATAGTGCTCCTCGCCCACGACCTGCGGATCGAGAATTCGACTCGTCGAGTCGAGCGGGTCGACGGCCGGGTAGATGCCCAGCTCCGAAATCGCGCGGCTCAGCACCGTGGTCGCATCGAGATGGCTGAAGGCCGTTGCGGGCGCCGGGTCCGTGAGGTCGTCGGCGGGCACGTAGATCGCCTGCACGGAGGTGATCGACCCCTTCTTGGTCGAGGTGATCCGCTCCTGCAATTCGCCCATGTCGGTCGCAAGCGTCGGCTGGTAGCCGACCGCAGACGGGATGCGCCCAAGCAGCGCCGAGACCTCGGAGCCGGCCTGGGTGAAGCGGAAGATGTTGTCGATGAAGAGCAAGACGTCCTTGCCTTCGTCGTCGCGGAAATACTCCGCGGCCGTCAACGCCGAGAGCCCGACCCGCGCGCGCGCTCCGGGCGGCTCGTTCATCTGGCCGAAGACGAGCGCGGTCTTTTCGAGCACCGTCGTTCCGTCCGCGAGTTTCGCGTCGGCCATTTCGTGCCAGAGGTCGTTGCCCTCTCGGGTGCGCTCGCCCACACCGCCAAACACCGAGTAGCCCGCGTGCTCCTTCGCGATGTTGGTGATGAGCTCGAGGATCACGACCGTCTTGCCCACGCCCGCGCCGCCGAACAGGCCGACCTTGCCGCCCTTCGGATAGGGGGCGATCAGATCGACGACCTTGATGCCGGTTTCGAGGGTTTCGATGCCCAACGACTGGTCGACGAAGTCCGGGGCGGGCCGGTGGATCGGATAGCGCGTGTTCGACTCGATCGGCCCGAGTTCGTCGACGGGTTCGCCGATCACGTTCATGATCCGGCCGAGCGTCGCGGGGCCGACCGGCACCGTGATCGGTTCACCGGTGTTCTTGACCGTCTGATTGCGCACCAGGCCGTCGGTCGTATCCATCGCGATGCAGCGAACCGTATTTTCACCGAGATGCATCGCCACCTCGACCACGAGATTGAATTCGCGGTCGTCGATCCCGGGGTTCGTCAGCCGCAAGGCGGCGTAGAGTTCGGGAAGCGATCCCGGCGGAAACTCCACGTCCACAACCGGTCCCATTACTTGTACGACATGTCCGTTCTCGTTCGCCATCGCCCGTCCTAGAGTGCTTCGGCGCCGCTGACGATCTCGACCAATTCCTTGGTGATCGCCGCCTGCCGCGCGCGGTTGAATTGAAGTGTCAGTTTCTCGACCAGTTCTTCGGTGTTGCGCGTCGCCGATTCCATCGCCGCCATCCGCGC
>JAHEEJ010000376.1 GCA_024640705.1 Deltaproteobacteria bacterium | reverse complement strand
CTCGCTCACGTACGGCGAAATGATCGCGTAGGTGAGAGCGAGTCCCGCGTACGCCTTCGCGAACTTGGGGTCGATCTCGGTGGCTCGACGAAACAGCTCTTCGGCCTCGCGCAGGGTGCCGGGCTCGCGCAGGTGCCAGTTCTGCATGCCCCGGAGGTAGAGCTCATAGGCTTCGATGCTGTTCGTTCCGGTCAAGTTGTCTGATCTGTCCATCGAGAGATTCAGTGTGGTCTTCATCGCGTCGGCAATCGACGCCGCGATCTCATCTTGAATCGCGAAGATGTCTGTCAGTTCGCGATCGAAGGTGTCGGACCACAAATGGAATCCATCGTCCACCTTGATCAATTGGGCCGTGACCCGTACCCGACTTCCCGCCTTTCGCACGCTGCCTTCGAGAACGTTGGAAACCTTCAGCACTCGCCCGATCTCGGCGATGTCCCGGTTTTGGCCCTTGAACTGAAATGTCGAAGTGCGCGCGGCTACTTTGAGATCCGGAATCCGCGCCAGGGTGTTGAGCAATTCTTCCGAGATGCCATCCGAGAAGTACTCGTTGTCTGGGTCTGGACTCATGTTGACGAACGGAAGCACCGCGATCGATTTTTCTGGCTCGACGGGCTCTGCTGCGGGAACCGGCTCGGCGGCCAATTCCGTCCGCTGCGGATCGGGTTCGCGCACGAATTTATCCACGGCGAAGTAGACGACGGCGAGCGCCAACAGCCCGACGATCGCAATATCGAGCTTGCTTCTGGCGCTGCGGGTGACGGGCTGCGCGGGATCCACGGCTGTTTCGCGCTTGATTCCCTCCGGCGTGAGCTCGAACGCCCAGGCCAGAACCAAAGCGAGCGGGAAGCCGAGAATCACCAGGAAGGTGAAGACCTTCATCACCCAATCGGGCGCACCGAAGGTCGGCAACACGACCGAAGCGACTTCCACCAGCAACCAGGCCACGATCCCGTAGGCCGCACCTACCCGGAAGACGTTGCGGCGCTTGAGTTCAGCGATCAGGCCAGCCATCAATTCGCGCCCTGGTCTGCGCGATAACTCCGGCGCAGCTCGATGAGTTCTTTGAGACCCGGTTTTTCCCAGAAGGCCAGCCAGCGCGGATCGGTTGATTTCTCCTCGGGAAAACTGAAGTGCAAATAGAGCAACCAATTTTCGCGCCGTACGTCGGCGAGTTCCATCAGCTCCAACGCCGTTTCGATGCCGTCGATGTCCAGCGCAAATTCTGCGGTAAACGCAGCGAACATCTTGTCGGAATAAGCGGCTTCCTTGAGTTTTTCGTAATAGGGGCGTGCCCTATCCGAGTCTTGTTGAGCGTCGTAGTACGTGGTCCACATCAGAAGGTGCCATCCAGGATCGACTCCTGGTAACGCTACCAGTTGCAAGATCGCTTCGCGGGCTGCCTCGAAATTCTGCAAGCGAAGCTGGCTCAGTATAAGCGGATAATAGCCATCCGCTGAAACATGCAGTTCCAGCGCGCGTTGCGCATAAGCCAGCGCCTCATCGTAACGACCTATTGATATCATCAGGTGAGCCATGTCTCGAGCGTGAACGTCAGACAACATGTCCAGCTCCATCGCCCGGCGTTCGAATTTCTCGGCATTTGCAAAGTCACCGATGATGTGAAAATAGTCGCCGTAGAGATTGTGGACTTCGGCATCGTTCGGGCTTACGCGCAGTGCATGTTCAAATGCGACGCGCGCCTCGCCCCACTCCCAACGTAAAAACATTGCGTCTAGCCCTCTCGCGAGCAGCGCTTCTGTCTGGTCTGGATCCAGCCGCAATGCCGTGTCAATTGCGGCCTCCGATTTCTCAGTAGATGACTTCCGGTCGGAACCCAACTGATAAAACGGCAACAGCGAGAGAGTCTTGCCCAGCGCCCCATAGGCAGCCGCAAACGAACTGTCGATCTCTACCGCTTGTTCGAATAGGCGTGCTGCTTTCTCGAGATTCTCGCTGCCACGCAGGGCGAGCAGATAACGCCCCTGCAAATAGATTTCGTAGGCAGCCGTGTCCGTTGTGGGTGGCGTGATAGAGCGCGCGATGATCTCGCCCGCGTTCAGTGATTGCGTTAATTCTGCAACAATCTTTTCCGCAATTTCCTTCTGGATGCTGAAGATGTCGTCGAGTTCGCGATCGTAGGTGTCTGACCACAGGTGCGAGTCGGATTCCACATCGATCAGCTGCGCAGTAATCCGAACCCTGTTACCCGCCTTTCGCACGCTGCCTTCGAGTATGTGATTGACGTTGAGTTGCGCCGCGATATCGGGAATCGCTGTATTGCCTCCCTTGAACGAGAATGAAGATGTACGCGAAGCGACCCGCAACGAGGTGACTCGGGTGAGCGTATTGAGCAGCTCTTCGGAGATCCCGTCGCTGAAATACTCGTTGCTCGCATCATCGCTCAGGTTGGTAAAGGGCAGCACGGCGATGGATCTTTCCCGGGCAGCCGGTTCTGCTGCGGGAACCGGCTTCGCGGCCACTTCTGCCTGCTCCAGTTCGGCTTTCAGAACGAATTTATCCACTGCGAAGTAGACGACCGCGAGCACCAGCAGCCCGACGATCGCGAAATCGAGCTTACTTCTGGCCTTGCGGATGACGGGCTCCGTGGGATCCACGGCTGTTTCGAGCCGGATTCCCTCCGGTGTCAACTCAAACGCCCAGGCCAGGATCAACGCGAGCGGGAAGCCCAGAACCACGAGAAAGGTCACGACCTTCATCACCCAGTCGGGTGCCCCGAAGGTCGGCAACACGACCGAGGCCACTTCCACCAGCAGCCAGGCCACGATCCCATACGCCGCGCCCACGCGGAAGACATTGCGGCGTTTGAGTTCGGTGATGAAAGACATCTGGTCTTCCCCGGCTCATCGGAGCCGTTGGGCGCCTATTCTAGTAGCAACGCCGAAAGTTGCCCCGACGCGCATCCGCCAGGGAGCCGACCAGCCCAATCGAGTACGCCCGCTCGTTGGACGGCCTTCTAAGAGGCTAAGAAGGCCGTCCAAACCAGTCAGAACCCTGTGCTGCGGGAGCGCGCAAGGTGGTGGGACTCGTGGTGGGACTTTGCTCCGTTTGGCCCCGAACGAACGCCTTGCAGTGTGCGCTAAGTGAGCAAAGCGAACCGTCGAATCCCTCCCGGCGCGCCGTTCATCGAGTCTCTGCTGAAATCTCGAGGATCGAATCCAACTCCCCGTTGCTCTCCATCTCCCGCACGCGCTCGCGCTGGGCGGCCCTGTCCGCCTCGATCTCGGCGACCATCGCCTGGAATTCGGGCTCGTCGTGCAGCGATTCGAGGCTCAGGTCGCGCTCGAGCGCATACCACCAGAGGTAGCGCCAGCCCGCGTCGACGGCTTGTCGCAGCGCGGACAGCGCCTGCTGCCGTTCACCCCGAATCGCGTAGATCCGCACGTCGTCGATTCCGAAACCGAAGACCCCAAGCCGCGTCATCGTCTGGATCTCGGCGAGGGCGCGATCCAGCAGTCGTTCCGCGCGCTGGGGTTCTTCCGCGATCGAAAAGATCAACGCGAGATCGATCGCCGCTCGATAGTTGGTGCGATCGACTCGCGGGTCTTCGACGCGCAGC
>JAHEEJ010000375.1 GCA_024640705.1 Deltaproteobacteria bacterium | reverse complement strand
CGCTCGGGATTCAGCGACTCCGCGGCCGCGAGCGGAAAGGAGAGCATCGGCCGCCCCGCGAGCGGATGCAGCACCTTGGCGAGCCCGGATTTCATCCGGGTCCCCTTGCCGGCAGCCAGAACGACTACCGCGATGGAAGACGGCTTTGAATCCATCCACTCCTCTTTCGGCCTCTCGCCGCCGAGATCTGACTCGATCTTGTCGGGCGCCGCCAGGTTGGCTCGGCGGCCCCTGGCGCGTCCCGGGCCGCCCCGCGGTTGGCAGGGTACTCCGCAAGCCGGATCCGGGGTAGAGCACCCCCTTGGGGCTCGCGGCGGACTCCGCGCTTGCGGAGCTTCGATCGCCTTCTCTAGATTGATCACAGCAACGCACCCAAAGAGGTGGCCCCATCCACATCGACGGCAATACCCGCGGTCTCAAATCCAGTCAGGTACGCAGGCTGGAACGACTTACCCGACGCCGCGTTCCGGTCGAGCGCGTCGTAAGCCACGAGCTCGCCCGCGAACTCACCGAAATCAGTTTCGAGATCGGGCGCCAGATCGGAGTCCTCGTCGATCGCCGCGGCGAAGTCACCCACGTGATGTGCGGGACTTCGAAGTCGATCGAACTCCCCGATTGGGGCCGATTGCGGGCCGGCCTCGGCCGCCTTCGCGGGCTGCGCTGCATTCATACACATCTACAAGACGAAGGCCTCGATCGAGACGACCTGACGGACCTCGCGCTGTTGCGCCTCGACGCGATGGTCGCGATCACGATGGACGAGCGCGGCCTGCCGAAGCTGGCTCACGTCGGATCGCTGCGGCCCGTCACCAACGGTGGAGATCCGGTCGAACTGCTCGCACCCACGGCGCCCGCAAACCTGGACGTCGATTTCCTCGCGTGGATTCGCGACATCGAAGACGAACTCGGTCGCCTGGATCGAACGCGCAAGATCGGCAGCTCCGAGGGTGCGATCCTGGTTTCGGTCTCGGCAGGCCGATCTGCGAGCGAACTCGAGGCCCACGTCGCCGAACTCGTCGAACTCGCGCGGTCAGCCGGTGTAGAAGTCGTCGACATCGTCACCCAGCAGCGCAACCGCGTCGATCCGCGCTACGTCATGGGCCCGGGCAAACTCCAGGAACTCGTGATTCACGCGCTCCAGAGCGGTGTCGACCTGGTGATCTTCGATCAGAGCTTGAGCCCGACGCAGGCGCGAAATCTCGCTCAAAGATTGGACCTGCGCGTGATCGACCGCACCCAACTGATCCTCGACATCTTCGCCCAACACGCAGTCAGCCGCGACGGAAAACTCCAGGTCGAACTCGCCCAACTGCGCTACCGGATGCCCCGCCTCGCGCAACGCGCGGATGTCTCACTGTCGCGCCTCGCGGGTGGCATCGGCGGAAGAGGGCCCGGAGAAACCAAGCTCGAAGTCGATCGCCGCCGGGTTCGCGAGCGCGTTGCGCGACTCGAGCGCGAACTCAAGAAACTGCGCGACCAGCGACAATCGCGCAGGCGCCAACGCGCGCGCCGTGGAATCCCGGTACTCTCCATCGTCGGCTACACGAACGCGGGTAAGAGCACGCTGCTGAAGGCGCTCACGAATACGGAAGCGCACATCGCCAACGCCCTTTTTGCAACGCTGGACCCCGCCTCGCGCCGACTTCGTTTTCCGCGCGATCGCGAGGTGATCATTACGGACACCGTCGGCTTCATCCGCGACCTGCCGCCGGAACTGGTCACGGCATTTCGAGCGACGCTCGAAGAACTGACGGACGCGGATCTCCTGCTCCACGTCGTCGACGTCGCCACTCCGGATTGGGAGCGGCGGATCGCCACGGTACGGCAGGTTCTCGAAGAGATCGGCATCTCGGGCGCTCCCGAGTTGCTGGTCTTCAACCAGATCGACCGGCTACCCACCGACGAGGCCAAGTCCCTGCTCGAAAACCAGACCGGCGTTGCAATTTCGGCCCTGAAGCGAATCGGCTTGCAGGATCTCCTCTCGGATGCAGAAGAGCTATTATGGGCCGAGTCGGACTTCCCGACCGAGGACAACCGCGAGCGAAAGCGCATTCCGCCTCTCGCCGCTGACGGAACCTGATGACACAACCCAGAGCAAAAATAATCGGTACCGGCATGTACGTTCCGGACCTCGTCGTGACCAATGACGATCTCGCCAAGCGGATGGACACCACCGACGAGTGGATCCGCCAGCGTACGGGAATCGAAGAGAGGCGATACATCGAACCCGGGCAACAGCCCTCCGACCTCGCCAGTGCAGCTACGAAGCAAGCGCTAGAGGCCGCGCAACTCGGACCGGAAGACATCGACTGCATCGTACTGACCACTCTGTCCTCGCAGGCGGACTTTCCCGGCACCTCGTTCTTCCTGCAAGATCAGCTCGGACTCTCGGATACGCCGTGCTTCGATGTTCGCGCGCAGTGCAGCGGCTTCCTGTTCGGACTCGCCGTCGCCAACGGCTTCATTCGCTCGGGGATGTACCGTCGGGTTCTCGTCGTCGGCTGCGAGGTGCACTCCACCGGTATCGACATCAGCGACGCGGGGCGCGACGTTGCGGTGATCTTCGGCGACGGTGCGGGCGCCGTCCTGCTCGAAGCGACGGAGGACGAAAACGACGACTCCGGGCTGCTCGAGATCCGACTTCACGCCCAGGGAAAATTCGCGAAGAAGCTCTGGATCGAAGCGCCCGGCTCGGGGTTTACGCCAGCGCGGATGAGCCACCAGCTGATCGACGAGCGGCGGCACTTCCCGTATATGGAGGGGCGCTTCGTCTTCAAGCACGCCGTCAAACGCATGCCCGAGGTGTTGCTCGAAACCTTGAATGCCGCGAGCCTCAAGCTCGAGGACGTCGATCTGTTCCTGTTTCACCAGGCCAATCTGCGCATCAACGAGTTCGTGATGGAGCAGATGGGCATCCCCACCGAGCGCTGCAGCAACAACATCCAGCGCTACGGAAACTGTTCGTCGGCCTCGATTCCGATCCTGCTCGACGAAGCCGCGCGCACGGGGCGGCTCGCGCCGGGCCAGATCGTGTCGATGACGAGCTTCGGGTCTGGCTTTTCCTGGGCGAGCGCTGTCCTGCGCTGGTAGCAGAAATGCCGCACTGCGTCTTGCGACGCCCGACCCGGCAGGCAGAAAACTACCCAAATAACTGTTTATATTGATTATTATTAATTTCCGGAACACGCTTGACGCGATAACGCGCCGTGTTATTTTCGTCTCTACCCCCATTATCCCGCGCAATCTGCGCGGGCCGGGCAACACGGAAGGACCACCCCGATGGCAGAACGCGAAACCCTCAGTGAAGCAACCGAAAGCCGTATCAACGAAGCCGTCCAATTCGTGGACGATGAATTCCAGCGGATTCAAAAAGAGCTGAGTGCTCGCCGCAAGTCGCTCGAAAAGGAGTTCACCTCGAAGCGCAAGACGGTGGAAAAGCGCACCCGCAAAGAGCTGAAGCGGATCCAGTCGGAACTCAAGAAGAATCCGATCGTGAAGCGAGCCGACGCGGTCCGCAAGGACGTCACCAAGCAGGTCGAGACTCGCGTGGACTCCCTTCTGGGATTGATGCAGATCGCCCCGAAGTCGGAGGT
>JAHEEJ010000374.1 GCA_024640705.1 Deltaproteobacteria bacterium | reverse complement strand
ACTAAGGGATCAGGATTTCCATCTTGTCGATGGCGTGAACCGGCGCTGTTTCGCCCTTCATGAGATGGCTGATCGCGGCGTAGACGCGGCGCTGTTGCGCGACCCGCGACTGGCCGGCGAACTCCGCGGATTTCACCTTGACTTCGAAGTGCCCCGCGCCGCCCGCCGTCACCTCGATCTCGGCGCCGGGGATGGCTTGCGCGATCGCTTCCTTCAGCAGTTTTTCGGCCTGATCGCTGGGCGTGCTGAGGATCTGCAGGGTCATCGGGTTCTCATTTCGCGATTTTTCGCGGTGGATTGCGAAGATGAGTTGAAGGCGATCAGGTCGACCAGCACGTTGGTCGCCTCTGCGAGTTGCGGGGAGATTTCTTCCTCATCCTTTTCCAACGCTTGATCAACAGCCTCCTGATCGGGGGTACCTGCGTCGCCGTTCAGGTCGCCGTCGCTGGAAGTAGATTGACTGTCGTTCGACTTCTCGCGCTCTTCCTCACGCCGCTCGACCAGGTCGGCGGGCCGTATCACGCCCGCGTTCTCGCGGTACTCCGCGAGTTTCTCGTAGACCTCTGCGAACTCAGCGCTGGCCTCGATGCGCCGCTTCGACTCGCTGGCCAGCTTCTCGACCATCTCCTTGTTCACCACAGTCCAGCTATTGGTGCGCGGATTGGCGATCGCGTAGCTGCTTCGGAAGGCATCGATCGAGTTGCCTTCGATCGAGAACGGCTGATGCTTCTCGCCGAAGTCGTCCCCGCTGAGCGTCGATGGGATGATCACATCCGCTTCGACGCCATCGTGTTGGGTCGACTTGCCGCCAGGGCGATAGAACATCGCCGTCGTGATCTTCAGCGCTCCAAGTCCTGGCGGAAGACTCTGGACGGTCTGCACGGTGCCTTTGCCGAAGGTGTGATCGTCGCCGGCGATCACTGCGCGCTTGTAGTCCTTGAGGGCGCCCGCGAGAATCTCTGCCGCCGACGCGCTGACCCGCGAGGTGTGGACCACCAGCGGACCCGCGTAGAGGATCGACTCGTCGCTATCGGAGAGAACCTCCTCCTGGCCGCGAACGTCCTGCACCTTCACGATCTCACCCTTGCGGAGAAAGAAACCAGAAACCGTGACCGCGTGGTTCAGCAGGCCGCCACCGTTGCGCGACAGGTCGAGCACGAGTCCGTCCGCTTTCGCTTCGCTTACCTGCCGCAAGAGGTCTGCGACGTCGTCCGTGCACTGGCGCTTGCTCGGGTCGGAATCTCCATAGAAAGAAGGCAGCTCGAGAATGGCCAGCTTCAGCGTATGCCCGTCGACTTCGCGCTCTTCGAAGCGGAGCGCGGCCGCTTGCCCCTCGAGGCTGATCTCTTCGCGCACGATCGCGACCGTGAAACGCTCCGTCGATTCCTCTTGCCGGAGAATCGTCAGTCGTACGGTCGTTCCCTTCTTGCCGCGGATCAGGCTGACGGAGTCACGCAGCGGCATGTCGATGATGTTGACCGGCTGCTCATCCCCCTGAGCGACCTCGATGATCTTGTCATTCTGCTTGAGGACGTCGAGCGCATCCGCTGCGCCACCCGGAATGATGCGCTCGACGACTGCGAACCCGTCGCGCTCCGATAGCGCTACGCCAATACCGATCAGCGAGAGCGACATGCTGATTCGGAAATCCTCGTACATTTCTGCCGAGAAATAATTCGAATGGGGATCGAGGGATGTTGCGAACGCGTCGAGGAAGTTCGAGTAGAGATCGACGGAATCGAGTTCAGCGATGCGTTTCGTCCGCAACTCGTAGCGATGCTCCAGCAGCTCTTTCGCTTCTGCGAGCGGCGTCACATCGCTGATGTAGTTCGACATCTGGAAGTGGATGAGCTTGCGCGTGAGTTGATCGCGCTCGGCTACGGTCTTGGGGTAGCCGCGCTTCTTGGCGTCGATGATGATTTCGACATCCATGTCGATCGCGTAGTCATCGGCGCCCACGAAATCCTTCACGAACGTCTCGATTTCCTTCTGTCTCTGCGTGAACTTCTGGTGGACCGTCGAGATCGCCGAGCAGTTTCCCTTCTCGATCTCGTCGAATGCAGCCAGGAGCTGGGCCTTCATCGCTTCGATCTCGGATTCGAGCATCACGGACTGCGAGGGGTCGAAGCTGCGCAGGAAGACTTCGATCGTTCGGGTGCGCAACTCTGGCGTGAGTTGCTGGTAATGGATGTGCTGGCTCAGATAGCGATTCATGAACGTCGGGATGGTTTCGCACGACAGCGCGGAGGCGTGTGCGTCCCGCTGCGCGGCACTGGCCGCGAGGATCAGCGTCAGCGAAATCAGGAGTGCTCGGAGTGTGGTTCGATTCATGATCGGATGTTCGGGCGGGTCACCCCATACCTTTACCTCAGCTGGGGCCCGCTCGCGCCTTTTGCACCCCCTGGTGGGGCTTCTCCCCAGGGGGTGCCAGGACCACTATCCTTCTGGCCGCTGGCACCAGGTTGGAACTGGAGGGAAGCCCCGTGAAAACCCTACTCAAGATCGTACTTTCGCTACTGGCGCTGATCGTCGCGGTGGGCGTTGCCGCCTTCCTCTACCTGGACGTGATCGTCGGGAAGGCCATCGAAACCGGTTGCACGAAGGCCCTCGGCGTCGAAACGCGGGTCGGCTGGGTGCGGGTCGGGCTCGTGACGGGCAACTTCAGCCTGGGCAATCTCCGCATCGCCAACCCCCCGGGTTTCGAGACGGACCACTTCATCTCGTTCGACAAGATTCATTTCAAAATCCCGCCCAAATCGTTCCGGGAAGACACGATCGTCATGCCACTGCTGGAACTCGACGGGGTTTCGGTTGCGCTCGAGACCGTCGGTGGCAAGAAGAACTACGAGGTGATTCTCGACAACCTGAAGCGCTTTTCGGAAAGTGGCTCGGCGGGTTCAGCTGCTGAAGAGCCAGCCGCCGAGGACGAGGCTGGCGGTAAGGGGTTCAAACTTCAGGAAGGGGTGATTCGCGAAATCGTCGCCACGATCGACCTCGGAAAGGTCTCCGGCGGGGCGGATCGCGTGGTCGTCGAGATTCCGGAGATCCGCCTACACCCCAGCAAGTCGTCCGGATCGGCGGAGGTCTCGATCGCAGAGGTGACTCAGGTCATCGTGACCGCCGTGCTCACCGGGATCGCGAAGAAGGCTCCGGCTTCGCTCGCGAAGGGGCTGTACAAGGGGCTCGGCGGGCTCGGGACCGCCAGACTCGAGCTTCCGGGTCTCCTCACGGAGGCGGGCATTGGCGCCAGCGGTGGCGCGAAGAAGATCGGCGAAAGCGCCAGCGACGCGATCAAGGGCATCGGCGGTTTGTTTGGCGGGGGCGACGAAAAAGAGTAGCCGCCCGCCACTGTCGTCCGCGGGTCCCGATCAGTAGCGGTAGTGATCGGGTTTGTAGGGGCCGTCCTTCGGAACGCCGATGTACTCGGCCTGCGCGTCTGTCAGTTCCGTGAGCTTCACACCGAGTTGGTTGAGGTGCAGTCGCGCGACTTCCTCGTCGAGCGCCTTGGGCAGCACGTAGACCTTGTTTTCGTATTGGTCCGGGTTCTGGTGTAGCTCGAGTTGGGCGAGCACCTGGTTGGTGAAGGACGCCGACATCACGA
>JAHEEJ010000074.1 GCA_024640705.1 Deltaproteobacteria bacterium | reverse complement strand
CGATCGAACTGCATGAAGACGAGGTTCCAGATCTCGAGCCACCGCCCGCAATCGCAGGAGGGATCGCAGCGATCGCTCTTGCAATGGCTGTTTACGCCGAAATCGATGTGAATTTCCGCACAGGGGCCGCAGGGTCCGGTTTCGCCCATCGACCAGAAATTCTCGTCCTCGTCGAGGCGAAAGACCTTCTCCGCCGGAAGCCCGATCTTCTCGCGCCAGAGGTCGTAGGCTTCGTCGTCTTCGCGAAAGACCGAGGCGACGAGCCGGGCCGGGTCGATTTCAAAGCGCTCGGTGAGCAACTCCCAGCTGTACTCGATCGCCTCGAGCTTGAAGTAATCGCCAAACGAGAAATTGCCCAGCATCTCGAAGAAGGTGTTGTGGCGGGGCGTGCGCCCGACGTTTTCGAGATCGTTGTGCTTGCCCGATACGCGCAGGCACTTCTGGGAGGTTGCCGCCCGCACGTAATCGCGGGTTTCCAAGCCCAGGAAGGTGTTCTTGAAGGGGACCATCCCCGCGTTGGTGAACAACAGGGTCGGATCGCCCTCGGGGACCAGCGAAGCGCTCGCGACGATCTGGTGCCCCTTCGCTTCGAAGAAGCGCAGGAACAACTCTCGGATTTCGCTCGCACTTCGAGCCATCACGCCTCCAACCCACCGGGATCACGCATGATTCCGGACTATAACCGAGCCCAAGAAGCCCCGCAGACCCCGCTCGAGGCCAATCGCAGAAGCCGGCAAACTGGGATTCGCCCCATGGAGCCGCTGTAAAAGAAAACGATACCCGCTCGATGACCCGGTGAACGGGCCCCGGCCAGTGCAGCCCAGTCAATAGGAAACGGAACTGCCCGGGCTAGAACCGCTGGATGAAGTCGTCGTCGACTTCGTCTTTGGATTTTTCGCCGCCGGCGTTCTCTTCCTCGGGCTTTTCGTCGCCCGCCTCGAAATCGTCCCAGGTTCCGTCCGATGTGGAGGCGATCCCGCGGAAGCGCAGCGCGAAGTCGTCCGGGTTGGAGACGTGTTTGAGGGCTTCGTCGTAGGTGACCAGATCCTGTTTCACGAGGTGCATGAGCGATTGGTCGAAGGTCTGCATGCCATAGGTGGTGAAGCCCTTTGCGATCGCGTCGTGGAGTTCCTTGGTGCGATCTTTGTCGGCGATGCACTCGCGGACCCGAGCCGTGCTGATCAGCACTTCCAAGGCGGGCACCCGACCCTTGCCGTCCGCGCGGGGCACGAGGCGCTGGGAAATCACTGCCTTGAGGATCGCGGCGAGCTGCAGTCGAACCTGCTTCTGCTGGTAGGGGGGGAACACCGAAATGATCCGGTTGATGGTCTCTGTCGCGTCGAGGGTGTGCAGGGTGCTCATCACCAGGTGCCCCGTCTCGGCTGCGGTGAGGGCGGTTTCGATCGTCTCGAAGTCACGCATCTCACCGACGAGAATCACGTCCGGGTCCTGGCGCAGTGCAGCGCGCAGCGCGTTGGCGAAGCTCTGGGTATCGACACCGATTTCGCGCTGGTTGACGATGGAGCGCCGATCGCGAATCAAGAATTCGATCGGGTCTTCGATCGTCATGATGTGACAGGTTCGGTTCGAGTTGATGTAATCGATCATTCCGGCCAGGGTCGTCGATTTTCCCGAACCGGTGGTTCCCGTTACGAGCACCAAGCCGCGCTGCTCCATCGCGATCGATTCGATGATCTTGGGCAGATGCAGGTGTTCGATCGACTTGACACCAAACGGAATCACCCGGAAGACGATCCCGACGGTTCCGCGCTGTTGAAATACGTTGACGCGGAAGCGGCCGAGCCCAGCGATGCCGTAGGCGAGGTCGGTTTCGCGAGTCTCGTCGAAACGAGCCCGCTGGGTATCGTTCATGATCGAGAAGGCCATCTTCTGGAGGTCGTCCGGCGGGATTCGCTCGCCGTTCTTCAGTGGAACCAGTGCGCCGTCCACCCGAAACATGGGTGGCAATCCGGGCTTCAGATGGATATCCGAGGCTCCGCCCTTGAGGGCGATCTTCAGGATGTCGTTGAGCTCCACGCCCACTCCCCCCAGGGTCACTCGTGCGACCTCACGGCGCCTCTGATCGTCCTGTCGGGGCTTGGCCTTGAGCTTCGTCGCCAGTCTGGCCTGCTTGGGCGCGTAGAGCGGCCCTCGCGGGTTTCGGGTGCGATCGGCCGGAGCGTGACACGCGTACTCAGGTTTCGGGCTTCACCGGTCGAAATGATGGGCTCTTTTGCTGCTGAAAGGCCGCGATCCATCACGGGAGAGGCGCGCATGGGTGTCATGAATCGAATCGATCGCGACGGTCGCAGCCGGGCGTACGCACGCTGGTTGCGAGTCACCGCCACCTTGGGATGTGCTGCGGTTCTCGCCCTATTGCAGATTTCCTGTGTCGTTCTACCGGTTCGCATCGCCCCCGGTATTTCCGGCACGGTGGTCGATCAGGCGAGTGGCAAAGCCGTAGAGGGAGCGGTCGTCGTCGTGCGCTTCGACGGCCACTACGACGATATCCTGCCGGATCGCGAGGTACTCGGGCACCGAGAGGCGAAGACCGACGCCCGCGGGCATTTTTCGATCGGTTCCATGATCAAGCCGGGCATCTCGGCCTGGCCGTCCTATCGCACCGAGGCACGTATCGTCGCTGTGATGAGCGACGGATACCGCTGCCCGCGGCCGCTGCCCATAGTGGATTCCCGCGATATTCAGGTCGATCTTCAACGCGCGCTCGACGAAAACGATCGACGCGATTCCTGCCGCCCCGTGCCCGCCGAAAAGGGTGAGGCGCTCGCCTACATGTCGGCCTGGCGCGAGTTGTATCCCGATGAGCCCGCAGGCCCGGACGCCGACGAAGTTCACCAACTCGAGCGCTTGCTGTCGGCCCGATCGGCATTCGGATTCGGAGAAAACTGCGAAGGCCCTGCGCTCGATCTCGCCCTGGCTCCCGACGGACGCCTGGCCGCGTTTGCGGTCGCTGGAGATCCAAAAGCCGCGGTTCACGTCGTGGAGCTGCGAGCCGATCAAGCTCGGCTGTCTCAGGTGATCCCGCGCGATGACCAAGCTTCACCGCAGCGCCTGGCGTGGATGAAATCCGGTGACCTGGTGCTCTGGGAGCCTTCGGAAGATTCCTATCGGGCCGTCTCGCCGTCGGTCTTCTCGGCTGGGAAATTCGAACAGATCTGGTCCACGAAGGGGCCGGCTTCGATTGCAGCGGGCGATGGCGAGCCGTCGCCGCTTCGGAGCGAGGCAGAGGCGACGGTGCTCGGGCCCGAAGAACTCAATGACGAGGGCGATTCGCGCTGGCGGGGTCGCTCGTTCGTGCTCCAGCAGAGACCCAATCCCACGACGGGCCTGCCCCAAGACGATCTGCGCATTTATCGCGAAGACGCGACGAGTTATACGCTGTCGCTGCCCGGCGAGGTCTGTGGCCCGCGCGGCCGCTTTGGCCGGCCCCAATACCGGATCACCGCGGACAACCGCACGAGTCTCGATCTGCGATTCGTCAACGGCGGTTGCCACGTGGTGCGGACAGATCTCGAGAGTGGTGAGTGGTCGATCCTCGACGCCACCGACCGACCTGGGGTTTGTCGCGCCGCGCGCCGCGTTCAGCCGGCGGAACTCAAAACGGCGTTGCGTGGCTACACCCGCGAACTCGAGTCGGCGATCTTCGAATCTGGAGCCGACCCGGCTGCCGCGTACGCGCTTCGTATCGAACCGGATGGCACGACGCAGCTCGACACCCGCGGATTCTCCGGTGAGTCGATGACGATCAACGTGCCGCGCTTCCCAATCGACACGCCACTGCAGCGGATCGAGATCACCACCCTCGGTGGCAGTTCGAACGTCCGTGGCATTTCGTCTGCCAGCGGCGCGACAGCACTTCCCAGGCTGGATCCCCTCTAGGCTCTCTTCTCCATCCGATCGGGCCTCGCCGCGACGCCATCCCTGGACCCAAGGCCAGAGATGGCGTCACTGCGTCGGGCCTACTCGGCGACGGCCGGAACCGGAGGCGCTTCCTCGGCTTCTGCGCTGGGCGCAGCGTTCGCTCGCACGAGGCGCTTGAGTCCCTTGGCGGTGTACACCGCGCTCGCCAGGTGCTCGCGCACATCCGGGTTTTCCTTGAGGAATTGGCGCGCGTTTTCGCGCCCCTGGCCGATGCGCTCGTCGTTGTACGAGTACCAGGACCCGCTTTTCTCCACGATGCCCTCGTCGACACCCAGATCGAGCAGGTCTCCTTCGATCGAGATCCCCTCGTTGTAGAGGATGTCGAATTCGGCCTGCCGGAAGGGCGGCGCGACCTTGTTCTTCACCACCTTCACGCGCGTGCGATTTCCGATTACCGCGTCCCCGTCTTTGAGGGCCGCGATGCGTCGGATGTCGAGGCGAATCGAGGCGTAGAACTTGAGCGCGTTGCCACCGGAGGTGGTCTCGGGATTGCCGAACATCACACCGATCTTCATCCGGATCTGGTTGATGAAGATCACGGTCGCTTGCGATTTCGAGACCGTGCCCGTGAGCTTTCGCAGGGCCTGACTCATCAGCCTGGCCTGGAGGCCCACGTGGTGATCGCCCATCTCTCCCTCGATTTCCGCCCTCGGAACGAGCGCCGCGACCGAGTCGACGATCACGAGGTCGATTGCGCCCGAGCGCAACAGCACGTCGACGATCTCGAGCGCCTGCTCTCCGGTGTCGGGTTGCGAGACGAGCAGGTCGTCCACCTGAACGCCGAGCCTGCGCGCGTAGCCGATGTCGAGCGCGTGCTCGGCGTCGATGAAGGCGGCTACGCCGCCGTTCTTCTGGACTTCCGCAACGGCGTGAAGTGCGAGCGTCGTTTTGCCGCTCGACTCCGGTCCGTAGATCTCGACGACCCGGCCGGTCGGGAATCCGCCGACCCCGAGCGCGAGGTCGAGGCTCGCCGACCCGGAAGAAAAGACTCCGATCTCGCGGTCGACGCTGTCGTCGCCCATTTTGAGGATGGCCCCCTTGCCGAATTGCTTCTCGATGGTCGAAACCGCGAGTGCGATTGCGCGATCCTTGTGGCCCTCCGGGCCCGCCGATCCGATCGGGCTCACGTTCGAGTCCGCTTTCGATTTCGCACCGCCCCGTCGATTTTTCGTGCTCAATGCCATTTTGGTCATCCTCCAACTTTCGGGTTGTAGATCGATTGATCCGTTTCAGTCAAAAGGGGTGATGGTTCGCCGCCCAGCGGCGCGCGTTCGATGGGGGTGTAGTGCGCTCCGGAGGAGCTCAGCTCGCTTTTGAAGAGCACGGCTTCATTCACAGGGCAACTTTCGCCGCTGCTTGTGACGTCCCCGGTCACAAGCGGAAAACGTTTTTTGCGGATTCGCCCCAGGGTCAGGTGGGCGTTGAACGGGCGCGACTCCGGGTCGAAACCCGCCGCCACCACGCCCCGCTCGACCGCTGCGGCGAGCTCTGCAAGCGGCTCCTCGGGCTCGACATCGAGCACCACGGCCAGCGGGCGGCGTTTGGAGGGGAAGAGCCGGGCGCCGCCGAGCCGGAGCCGGAACGGGCTCAGCGCGGCGGTCTGCTCTCGAACACAGCCCGCGAGGCGCGCGATCCGCCCGCCATCGATGTCCCCAAGAAAGCGCAGCGTCACGTGCAGGGTCTCTTCGCGCACCCAGCGAACCGCGTCGCCAGCCGGGAATTCACGCAGTCGGTCGGCGACCGCTGCGGCTGCGCTGCGCGTGCGCTCGTCGAGGTCGATCGCAAAGAAGGCGCGCAGGCTGTCGGCCGATTCAGCCACGGCTGCACTCCTCTAGAGAATGGCGCTTCACGACGGGCTGCCTTCGCGCGCTCGCTTCGCTCATCGCTGAGCCCAGGTCGGGCCGACGAGTTCTGCGCCCAGCAGCGATCGCCGCACCCAGTCGAGTGCGACCTGCGAAGTCAACATGCGGTGACGGGTGCGATCCAGCCGGAACACGAAGGAATCGGCGTAGGTCGCTCCTTCGCGCGCGATCGCGATGTGGACCAGACCGACGGGCTTGGCGGTCGTTCCGCCATCCGGGCCCGAAATGCCCGTCGTTGCGATGCCGATGTCCACGCCGAAGCGCTCGCGCACGCCCTCGGCCATCGCGCGCACCACGGGGTCGGAGACCGCGCCGTGTTCTTCGAGCACAGCGGCGGGCACGCCGAGCATCTCGGATTTTGCGGCGTTCGAGTACGCAACCACGCCGCCCGCGAAGTAGGCCGACGAACCCGGATTGTCGGTGATTCGCGAGGCGATCAACCCGCCCGTGCAGGATTCCGCGACGGCGATCGTCATGCCGCGCTCGGCGAGCATCTGGCCGACGACGGCGTCGAGGGTCTGCTGGTCTTCGCCGTAGACGAGCGGCCCGAGGCGTTGCTTGATGGCGTCGCAGATCCGGTCGAGTGCGGCCTCGGCCTGTTCGGCAGTGGCGGCTCGCGCGAGCGGCCGCAGGTAGTTGTCGGGAAACGCGGTGCGGAACCCGAGGCTCACATCGCCCGACGCCGCGATGTCCTTCAGCGTGTCGTCGAGGGAGGACTCGCCGATCCCGAAGGTTCGAATCAACCGCGCCCGGACCGCGAGCCCTTCGCCGCGGATCGCTTCGATACGCGGCATGACCTGCTCGTCCATCATGCGGTGCATCTCGTTGGGAACGCCCGGCATGCAGAAGAAATGCGTCATGCCCTGGGCGATCGAAAAGCCCGGCGCCGTTCCGAGCGGGTTGGGCAGGATCTCGGCGCCCCTGGGAAAGTGCGCCTGGCCGACATTGTTCTCGGTCATCTCGCGACCGCGCGAGCGAAAGAAGGCGCGAATCGTCTCGAGGGCGGCTTCGTCGAGCACGAGTTCGAGTCCGAAGGCTTCCGCGAGGGCCTCTGCGGTGAGATCGTCGCGCGTTGGTCCGAGCCCGCCGGATACCAGCGTGAGCTTGCTGCGGGTCGCGGCGCGCCGGAACGCGTCGATCATCGCGGGCGGGTCGTCGCGCACCGAAGTCTGGAAGTGGGTCTCGATGTCGAGGCCGAGCAGCCGGTCCGCGAGAAACGACTTGTTGGTGTCGACGATCTCGCCGCGCAGCACTTCGTCGCCGATGGTGAGGATTTCGGCCTTCACGGGGTTGCCGCCTGCGTGCTGCAGAAGAGAGCGAGCGGCGTCATGCACAACGCGGCGAGTGCGCCCGCCGCGACGTCGTCGAGCATCACGCCCGCACCGCCCTCGAAGTGGCGCTCCGCCCAGCCGACGGGCCCGGGTTTCCAGATGTCGAAGAGGCGGAAGAGCAGAAAGCCGGCGCCGAGGAGTACGAGTAGCCGGACGCCAGCGAGATTGGCGAAGAAGAGCAGGGGGGCGAGCGCGATCAACTGCCCGACGACTTCGTCGATCACGATGCGGCCGTCGTCCTTCTTGCCAAAGAAGTGTTCGGCGCGGTCGGACGCCCAGGTGCCCAGCGCGAGCAGGGTGGCGGTGGTGAGGGCGAAGAGCAGGGGGTGGAGGGCCGAGAGGACCGCGAAGAGGACGACGCCTACCGCGGACCCGAAGGTCCCCGGCGCGACCGGCGCGTAACCCGCCCCTCCGGCGGTGGCCAGAATTCTCGCCACACCGTCACCCGAATTGATTTCTGCTTTGTTTTCAGACACTTCTACGATCGACTCGATCGGGACCGCAGTCTGCGCGTTCCGCCAGGGGCCGCGGCTGGAGGGCCGCGGAGCGATTCGACGCCTCCGGCAGGGGGGCCGAGCGTCGAGCGCCACCATACCCCTGGCGGGCGCGGAGCGTCAATCGGTTGAGGCGAAAAAAAGGGGAAAGTCTGCGATTTGTGGCTTGGGGGTGGAGTTGCGCGCGGGGTGGGGGGAGGGGCAGCGGCGAATGGCTCGCCCGCCCAGGGGCTCGGTTGGATTTAGGCCGCCGCGCGGGGAAGTTGGCGGGCTGGATTGCGGGGATCGCAGGCGGGCTGCGCTTGATTTCGCCGCTCCCCCTCCCCCCACCCCGCGCGGCCTGAGGTCTGCGCGGCTGGAGCCTCTCATGGGAGAACGGCTCGGCTCGGGCTAGGTTCGGCAACCGATGTCCAGTCGCGGGCCCATTCTCGGGATTGATCTCGGTGAGAAGCGGATTGGTTTGGCGGTGTCCGATCCGGATGCGAGCATCGCGTTTCCGGTCGGGTTCATCGTCAGCCGTGACCGCCCGAAGGATCTGGCGGCGCTGTGCGAAGTGGTCGAAGAGCGGGGGATCGTGCGGATCGTGGTTGGGCTTCCGATTCATCTCGATGGGCGCGCGAGTCCGGCTTCGCAGGCGGCTCGGAGCTTCGCCGACGCGCTTGCTGAGGCGACCGGAGTACCGGTCGACCTGCTCGATGAGCGCTGGACGAGCCAGGCTGCGGAGCTTGCACTCAGCGAATCGAAGGGCGGCCGCAAGAAGCGGCGCGAAGCGGTCGACGCGGTTGCGGCGACGTTGTTGTTGAGGGTCTATCTGGAGCGTCAGTTCCCGTCGCAGGCGCCGTCCGAGTGAGTCGCCGCGCGATCGCCTTCACCGCTGGACTGCTCTTCGTCGGACTGCTCGGTGGTGCCGTGGTGCTTTCAGTCGGCGTGAACTGGGCGCTGTCGCCCGCGTTGGCGTCGGCCCCGCCCGTGATCTTCGACGTGCAGCCCGGCGCCAGCCTGGGCCAGGTGGCGCGGGGACTCGAGTCGCGCGGGTTGATCCGAAGCGCGCTCGCGTTCAAGTGGCTCGCCCGCTATCGCGAACTCGATGGCGCGCTTCAGGTGGGTGAATACGAACTCTCCGCCGCGCAGGCGCCGCGCGAAATCTTGATGCAGATCGTCGAGGGGAGGGTGGTCGTCTACGAAGTGGTGATCCCGGAGGGACTCACGGCTGCCCAGATCGCGCTGCGGCTCGAAGCTGCCGGGCTCGCGAATGCCGCCGCTTTCCTGGCCTTTGCATCCGATGCCGCGAGTGCGGAATCACTCGGCGTCGAGGGTGCGAGCCTCGAGGGTTACCTGTTTCCGGAGACCTACCGCCTGCCGCACGGCCTCGGTGTTCGGGAAGTTGCAAAGGTGCTCGTCGATCAATTTCACCGGGTCTGGCGCGAGATCGAACCGCAGGCGAAGAGCCAGGAGCTCGCGATGCTCGAGGTCGTGACGCTGGGCTCGATCGTCGAGAAAGAAACCGCTGTGCCAGAGGAGCGGCCGCTGATCGCGTCGGTCTTTCGCAATCGGTTGAAGCGCGGGATGAGGCTCGAGACCGATCCGACGGTGATCTACGGGATTGCGGATTTCGACGGAAACCTTCGGCGTCGGGATCTCGAGGACACCGCGAACCCCTACAACACCTATCAGATCCCGGGTCTTCCGCCCGGGCCGATCGCGAGCCCCGGCGCCGATGCGCTACGCGCCGTGGTCGATCCCGCCGAGAGCGAATACCTGTTCTTCGTATCGCGCAACGATGGGACGCACGTCTTCTCGAAGACGTACTCGGAACACGTGCGCGCGGTGGATCAGTACCAGCGAAGGCGATCGCGGTAGCGGACTGGGTCAGTCCAGTGCGACCTCTTTGAGCAGCGGCAGGTTGTCGAGCGCTGCGCCCGCGCCGTGAACGACTGCCGTGAACGGATCGTCGCTGCGCAGGATCGGAAGCTTCGTTTCCTGACGCAGCACCACGTCGAGGTCGCGTAGCAAGGAGCCGCCTCCGACCAGCATGATGCCGCGGTCGACGATGTCGGCCGCGAGCTCCGGCGGTGTCTTCTCGAGTGTCAGGTGGACGGTCTCGACGATCGCGTGAATCGGCTCAACGAGGGCTTCGCGGATCTCGTCACTCGAAGCCGCGACCACCTTGGGGATACCGGCGACGAGGTCGCGGCCCTTGACGTCCATGACTTCGGTCTTCGCGTCGACACATGCCGTGCCGACGGTCAATTTGACCTGCTCGGCGGTTCGCTCGCCGATCAGCATGTTGTACTTGCGCTTGACGTAGTTGATGATCGCTTCGTCCATCTTGTCGCCGCCGGTTCGAATCGAGCGCGACGTGACGATGCCCGAGAGCGAGATCACGGCGACGTCCGTGGTGCCGCCTCCGATGTCGACGACCATGTTGCCGGTTGCCGCGGTGACGTCGAGCCCCGCGCCG
Organism: Deltaproteobacteria bacterium; assembly: GCA_024640705.1. GTDB lineage: Bacteria > Myxococcota_A > UBA9160 > UBA9160 > SMWR01 > JACZVU01. The sequence goes on along the minus strand of JAHEEJ010000074.1, from coordinate 3,024 downwards.
ATCGCCGCGGCCATCGGCTCTTCGATCAGATAGACCTCGCGCGCACCCGCCGAGAGAGCGGACTCTCGGACGGCGCGCTTTTCGACGCTCGTGATGCAGGGCGGCACGCAGATGACGATCCGCGGGCGCACCATCTTGCCGCGCTTGTGGGCGCGTTGAATGAAGTAGCGAAGCATCGCTTCGGTGATCTCGAAGTCGGCGATGACGCCATCTTTGATCGGCCGGATCGCGCGAATGCCGCTCGGTGTTCGACCGAGCATCGCCTTGGCGTCGTGCCCGACGGCCAGCACGCGATCGCCGCGACCGTTTCCGTCGTTCATGACGGCGACGACGCTGGGTTCGGAGCAGATGAGGCCCTTGCCCTTCACGTAGACCAGGGTATTTGCGGTACCCAGGTCGATCGCGAGATCGTGGGAGAAAAGGCCGGCAATGAGATCTGTCAACATATAGGCGTCCTCGATGGCCGGATGCGACGGCATTGGGCCGTTAGTTGTATCGGCAGGAGGTGGCAGAAATTGAGGCGAAGGCGGGGCGCCCAAAGCGGATTCAGGCGGACGCCAGGCGCGCCTGGCTGCAGCGATGCGCACCAACCGGGATCAACCTCGCAGAAAGCCCGCGCTAACCGGTGCTGGGAGGCGCTCGAGGCGCTGGTGATGCGATCGGAAGCGGTGCGCGGTCGTCAGCGAGGCGGAGCGGGCGGCGGAGGCTGGTCGACGAGCCCCTCGAGCTCGCCGAGCTGCGCGCGGAGATCGCCCACGGAGGCTCGGATCTCGCCAAAGCGGTTCTCGTAGCCCTGCAGAGCGCCGCGCGTGGTGCTCAACTCGGTCTCGAGTGTTTCCAGCTGGGTCGAGAGCTGGTCGAGCTGGCGCTTCTGGGTCGAGATGAACACCACGGCGATGATCAGGATCACCGCGAGGATCCAGAAGCCGATTCCGAGGTCCGTCCAGCGGCGGCGCTTCTGCGACGCCGGCTGCGAGTCGCCCGTGTCTTGCGCCGAGCCGACCGCGACGAGTTTGGGTTTCGGGTCCGTCACGTCAGCTCTGAATCACCAGCTTGGAGAGGCTCGTCTTGCGCAGGTTGGTCTTCTGGATGGTCCGCACCAGCTCGGCGACCTTTTCGATGTCGGTCTCGAATGGATTGTTACAGATCACCCGCACGTTGAGCAGGTTTCCGAGCCGGATGTTCGACCAGTCGAGGTCGTACTGGATCGAGTTCTGCCGCGCGAGCTTGATGAATTCGCCGCGCATCCGCGCGCGGGTATCGTGCGGCGGCTCGGTCTTGGCCTTGACGATCTCGGCGTCGTTGAGAATCCGCTCCACCATTCCCTTGCGCTCGAGCAGGTAGTAGATGCCTCGGTCCGTCCGGATGTCGTGGTACTGCAGGTCGAGCATGTAGATGCGCGGGTCGTTCCACTCCTTGCCCTTGGAGTCGATGTAGGACTGGATCATTCGCCGCTTGATCACCCAATCGATTTCCCGATCGAGTTTGTCCGGATCGGTGTCGAGGCAATCGAGCACGTGCTGCCACATCCCGACAGACTCTCGTAGTTCGTCGCTCACCGGATATTGCTCGATGTATTTCTGTGCCATCTCGCAGTATTCGCGCTGAATCTGGATTGGCGAGTACTCGCGGCCGTTATCGAGGCGGAGCTTGCGCTTGCAGGTGGTGTCGTAGGAGATGTCCTTGATCGCCTTGACGGGATTGCGCAGCGTGAAATCCTGATTGATGTAGTTGTCCTCGATCATCTGCAGGACGACCGCGCAGGCTCCGATCTTCAGGAAGTTGGTGTATTCCGACATGTTGGAATCGCCGACGATGACGTGCAGCCGTCGGTACTTCTCGCGATCGGCGTGGGGTTCATCGCGGGTGTTGATGATCGAGCGATCGTTCGTCGTGGTGCCCGAGATCTTCTGGTAGATGTGCTGCGCCCGCTGGCTGATGCAGTAGTGCACGCCATCCTGTGTCTGGAAGACCTTGCCCGCGCCCGAGTAGATCTGTCGGGTGACCAGGAACGGGATCAGTTGCTCGGCGAGGTAGTAGAAGTCGACGTCGCGATCGACGAGATAGTTCTCGTGACAGCCGTAGCTGTTCCCGACAAAATCGGTGTTGTTCTTGAAGATCGAGAGCTTGCCGCTGATGCGCTCCTCCCGGATCTTCTCCTCCGCGTAGCCCTGGAGATCTTCGAGGACCCGCTCGCCGGCCTTGTCGTAGACGATCAACTGACGCGGAGACGCGCACTCGGGCGTCGCGTATTCGGGATGGCAGCCGGTGTCCTGATAGAAGCGTGCGCCGTTTTCGAGGAAAACGTTCAGGAAGTGTTCGGTGGTGATGAGCTTTTCGAAGAGGAAGCGGATCGCCTTTTCGACGGGCAGCGTCTTCCGCCCTTCCGGGGTGAAGATGATGCCGTATTCAGTCTCCACTCCAAAGATTCGCTTCTGCACGAGACTCCGACGGTTTGCGCGGCGCGTCGAGGCCGGTGGTCAGGGGACCGACTGATCCCCGCACCGAACTCCACCCGAGCCGCTCATGCGCTCAATAGCTCTCCTACTCTATCGGAGTCCAGCCGAACGAACTTTCGCCCAGCGCGTTCTCGCTCGAGTACACAGACCTCGAGGTTCTTCGCCTCGATGCTCGGTTCGCCCTCTGCGGCCCGCTCGAGGGCCCTCTTCCCCAATTGGATCGCTTCCCCGAGGGGGATTCCGTCCCGATAGTTCGAGCGGAGGAAGTCCGTCAGCTCTTCCGCGGCGCCGCCAATCACGCAAAAGCCGTGGTGGTCGCTGATGCTCCCGTCGTATTGGATGCGGTAGATCGCATTGTGCTCGTGGCCGGCGAGCGTGGAGTCGCCCACTTCGACCACGACGATTTCGATCTCGAGCGGCTTGAGCTGTTGGGTGAAGGCGTCGCCGACCGCCTGCGAGTAGGCGTTGGCGAGCGCGCGGCCGCGCACGTCGTCCCGGCTGTACGCGTAGCCCTTGATGTCCGCATAGCGGACGCCGATCTTCCGCAGCTGGTCGAACTCGCTGA
>JAHEEJ010000373.1 GCA_024640705.1 Deltaproteobacteria bacterium | reverse complement strand
GTCGATCGGGCCGGCATCGAATCGCCGATTACGAAGGGGGGTAACCGTCGACGAAATCGGCCTGCCGCACCTCGATCAAGGTCGGTAGGGGATCTTTGACGGCCTGCTTCAGCGCGCTCTCGAGCTGCTCGAGATCGGTCGCTCGGCAAGCCGAACAACCGAAGCTCTTGCCGAGTGCGACGAAGTCGGGTGTGTGGAGGTCGACACCGACGCGCTCGACGCCGGCGGCTTCGAAGAAGCGCTGGATTTCTCCGTATCCGTGATTGTTCCAGATCAGGAAGATCACCGACGCCTTGGCTTCGACGGCGCTCGCGATCTCACCCAGCGTGAACTGCGCGGCGCCATCGCCGATCAGGCCGATGACGGGTCTGGCCGGTTGCCCCAGCTTCGCACCGACGGCGGCGGGGATCGCGTAGCCGAGGGTGCCGTAGCCACTCGCGGAGTGGAAATAGCGCCGCGGCGCTTCGGTTTCGTAATTCAACCACGCGTAATAGGTCGGTTGGGTCGAGTCTCCGGCGATGATCGCTTCCGGCAGCGCGTTGCGGATCGTGTCGAAGAATGCCTGATAGCGCGCGTCCCGGCGCTGCTGCACTCCATCGCGGATCGCCTGCGCCCACGATCCCCCGTCCTTCGCGGGGATGGGATCGCGCTGTAGCGCGGCGTTCAGCGCCGACAGCGCGTGGCGCGCGTCGCTACAGATCGCGAGCTCGGGTTTGGCGTTGCGGCTGAGTTGTCCGGCGTCGATGTCGATGCGAATCAACCGGCCTTCGAACGAAAAATCGCCTTTGAGGTAGAAGTCGTAATCGGTTTCGGAAAATTCGGTGCCCACCGCCAGCAGGACATCGGCCTCGCGAACAGCCTCGCGAACGGCCGCGCAAGAGCCCGAGCCGCCCACCGCGAGCGGGTGGCTGGCGGGGATCACTCCCTTTGCGTTGACGGTGTTGACGACCGGCGCGCCGAGGGCTTCGGCGAGCCGCACCACTTCGTCTCCCGCGCGGATCGCGCCGCCCCCGATCGCGATCAGTGGATGTTGGGCTTCGCGCAGCAGTGTGACCGCGCGGTCGATGGCCTCGGGCGCTGCTGCCGGCGCACTCGGCAACGGCCACGCCGAGGTGTCGATCGAATCCGCTTCTGCAGCGATCACATCGATCGGAATTTCGATGTGCACCGGGCCGGGCCGCTGGCTCGCGAACACCCCGAACGCGCGAGCTGCGATCTTCGGCAGTTCGGCGGGGTCGAGCAGGGTGTGACTGAACACCGATACTTCGGCGGCGAGATTGCGCTGGTTCGGAAGTTCGTGCAGGCGCCCCTCGCCGAGGCCGAGTTGATTTCTGCTGTTCACCGTCGAGATCACGAGCATCGGGATCGAATCCTGGCGCGCCTGGGCCATCGCGGTGATGATGTTCGTCATGCCGGGACCCGTGATGACGAAGCAGACGCCGACCGCACCCGTGGCGCGCGCGTAGCCGTCCGCCATGAATCCCGCACCCTGCTCGTGGCGCGGCGTGATGTGTCGAATGCTGGAGCGTTTCAGGCCCCGGTAGAGGTCGACGGTGTGCACGCCGGGAATGCCGAATACGAGTTCGACGCCGTAGCTTTCGAGGATCTCGATCAGTTTTTCGCCACAGGTCGCCATGCTGCATTTCTCCTCGCGCGCGATCTACTTCAACTCGCGTTTGCGCCGGTCTACGTAATCGCGAAGGGCCTCGTCGATGCCGGGATCCAACGGAGGCTGCTCGTAGTCGGCGAGAATTCGCTTCCAGATCTGGTTGGCCCGGCCCGTGGCGTCGAGGCGGCCGCGCTCGGTGAACGTTTCGAAATTCTCCCAGTTCGAAACGAGTGGCACGTAGAAGGCGTTCTCATAGCGTTCGAGTGTGTGCGCCGTGCCAAAGAAGTGCCCTGCAGGACCGACCTCGCGCACTGCATCGAGTGCGAGCGTCTCCTTCGAGACTTCGATGGGCGTGAAGTATTCGGCCATCATCTGCAGCATTTCCGCATCGAGGATCAGTTTCTCGAACGAGGCGGTCAGACCGCCTTCCAACCAACCCGCTGCGTGCTCGATCAGATGCGCGCCGCCCATCAGTGCCCCCCAGAGCGACATCATGCTCTCGTAGGCGGCCTGGGCGTCGACGAGATTCGAAGCATTCACGTTGCTCGACCGGAACGGCACGCCGATGTGCCGCGCGAGTTGGCCCGAGGCCTGGGCGGCCTTTGCGTATTCCGGGGTTCCGAATGCGGGCGATCCCGACTTCATGTCCACGTTCGAAGTGAATCCCCCGTACATCACGGGCGCGCCGGGTCGGATGATCTGGCAGAGTGCGATTCCCGCGAGGGCCTCGGCGTGCTGTTGGGCGAGCGCTCCCGCGAGTGTGACGGGCGACATCGCACCCGCGAGCGTGAAGGGTGTGACGACGACAGCCTGCCCGTGTTCGGCCAGCGCCATCAGCCCTTGTGCCATCGGAATGTCGAGTTGCAGCGGTGAATTGGTGTTGATCACGCAGCTGAAGACCGGCGTGTCGACGAGGGCTTCGCGGGTGGTGCCGAGTGAGATCGCCACCATCTCGAGCGCATCGATTACGCAATCGGTCCCCAATCCCCAGGGTTGCCAGTTCTTGTCGAGCAGGGTGGTTTGTGCGTAATAGAGATCCAGATGGCGCGTCGACGCGGGTCGGTCGAGCGCCTCGAAGCCGCCGCCGCCCTCCTGATGGATGACGTTGAGAGATTGCACGAGCTTGATGTAGTCGCACATTTCCGCGTAGGTGCCCGAGCGGCGGCCGCGATCGAGGTCGCTGCAAAAAGCGGGTCCACCGACGGAGGAAAAGATCGCGTTGCGCCCACCGAGTTGAAGGTTGCGTGCGGGATTTCGCGAAGTCAGGCTGAATTCCGCGGGTGCCTTGGCGACGAGTTCCTCGAGCATGGCCCGATCGAAGCGCACCTGCATGGCGCCTTCGTCGATCGCGCAGCCGGCCGCGGCCAGGTGTCCGCGCGCTTTCGGCTCCAGGACACGCATCCCCACTTCTTCGAGAATCGTGAGCGCGGTCTCGTGGATGGCGTGGATCTGGTCGATCGATAGAACTTCGATCGGGTCGTAGCGGAGCCGAAGCTGAGCCCACGGGAGCTGGGCTACCTTCGCCGCCTTGGGTCTGCGGGGCTTTCGTTTGCGATTGCCGGGCTCCGTCATGAGCGAAATCCCTTTCTATTCGGAGCAACTGCGCAGTTTTCCGGTTTCGCTCGCCGGCTTCGGTAGCTCCGCGCAACTGAACGGGTGTATAATAAGTAAATTGGTTCGCGTCGTCACGGCTGCTGGGTCGCGCTCCGGGGCCACGAGTTTTGCCCTAGCAGGGCCAACGAATTCCTCCCGGTTGACGACGGGGTGGAGTCAAACGGCGAATCGGTTGAACGCGTCCGCCACGCTCGGGCCGACGAGCCCGCCGGGGCGCGCCTCGAGTGTGGCGAAGCCTCTGCGTGCGCTTTCACGAGGGCAGCGCGCAGGTTATAGTGAGGCGCGGTCGAGTTGCAGATCCGATTCAGATCGCGAAAGGTGGTGGCGTTGATGATGCTCTTGATTCGATCCGGCGCGAACCCGTCCGCGCAACCGCCGATGCT
>JAHEEJ010000073.1 GCA_024640705.1 Deltaproteobacteria bacterium | reverse complement strand
GATTCTCCCTGCTGCGACGTGATCGAAGTGCTCTCCGTCGACACTTTCGGAACGCCCGGCGATGGTCTGGACGTGCCTAGCAGTGCTGACGATCAGGCCGCACTCGACGCGATCGTCGGCTCGAGCGGTTCCACTGCCTTTCTCGTCGATAGCCTCGGTTACTGCGGAGCGCCTACGTCGACCGCGATCGGCTGCGCGGCCAGACCTTCGTGCACGGGTAACCCCGACGATGATCCGGGATTGAAGCTGATCGTGACGATGGAGGCCCACGAGGTCTACGACGTGCTCGGCGAAACCCTGGCCCACGAGCGCGGCCACAACAGTTGCCTCTCGCACGTGACACCCGGCGAGCAGTGTCTGCTGATGACCTCGTCCGCGGGCGGCGGCTGCCTCACGGCGAGTGACTGCACGGCCTATGACAACGCCCGCAACGACAGCGGCGGCACCTGCGCGTGTCACGACGGCAGCGGAGGCGCCGAAGGCGACGGGCTCGCGTGTACGGAACGCACCGTGACGGGTCTCTGCTCCGGTGGGTTGTGCGGCCCGGTGGGTTCCGATGCGTCGGTTCAATTGATCGCAGCAGGTGGTCCCGAAGCTGCCGAGGGCGCCGCCACCGACGACTCGCTGCTGCTCAGCGGGCTTCCCGGAGGCTGGGTGAATCTCGGTCCGGTCGGCAGCGGGGCTGCCCCGACGGGTTTGGCCTATGCGCCGCTTCGGGGTGTGCTCTACGCCGTTAATCCGCTCGCCGGTGACGACGAACTGATTGCGATCGATCCCGCGACTGGCGTGCGGACGGGCAGCATCGGGACCTTGACGGGCAAGGAGAACGTCACCGCGCTGGCCTTCGATCCGGGCGCGACGGATGCGGAGAGTGACGATCGACTGCTCGCCCTGGTTCGCGTCGGCAGTTTCGAAGATCTATTCGAGATCGACCCCGACGACGCATCGGTCAACGATCTCGGCGGCCTCAGCGTCGGAGTCACGGATGGATTTCAGGGGCTCGCGTACGACAGCATCAACGACAAGCTCTACACCTCGGGCTTCGTGACCGACGGGATCTACGAGATCGATCTCGCCTGCCCGTCCTTGTGTTCTACGACGAGGGTCGTAGGCGCCGGCGTTCCTCGCCGAACTTCGAGTCTCGCGTATTCCGAAGCGACTGGGCGCCTCTACCTCTCCGGAAGCCAGACCGGTCCGCGAACCCTGTTCGACTCCATCGATGCGACGACCTTCGAGGCATTTCCAACCATCGGCATCGACGATTACACGCCCGGTGGTCTCGCGGCGATTCCCGTGCCCGAGCCGCATGCATGGTTTCTCCAGACGGCGGGTGGTCTTTTCGTCGCGGGTCTCGCGCGTTTTCGACGCCTCAGGAGAAGGCGGGCGTAGGCGGGGCCAGGAAGTCCTCGTCGAGGATCTGCACGGTCGCGGTGTCGCCTTCGCGAAGCTCGTTGGTTTCGGCGGGAAAGATCAGCAACCCGCGCGCGAGCAGCATCGAGCGCGACACGCCTGAACTCTGGTTGCCGGTGCTTCGCGCGATGATCTCATTGCCCTCTCGTTCGAGATCCACACGCACGAAGTGGAGTCGGTCGGTCTGCTTGCGGAGCCCATCCGCCAGTCGGGCGCGGACCGTCGGCCGGAAGAGGGATCGGCGTCCGGCCATCTTGCGCAGCGCGGGCCGGACGAATTGCTCGAAGGTCACCATTGCGGATACCGGGTTTCCGGGAAGACCGAATACGATCGGGCCGTCGTTTGCCTCGAAGCGACCGAAGGTCAGTGGATAACCGGGTTTCATCTTCACTCCCCAGAAGAGCAGCGAGCATCCGAGTTTTTCGAGGACGCCGCGCACGTAATCCCGATCTCCGACGGAAACGCCCGCAGAGCTGACGATCACATCCGCGCGCAGCCCCGCCCTCAGCCGCCGCTCGATGTCTTCGGGTGTGTCTCGCGCGATCCCGAGATAAACGGGTTCTGCGCCAACCTCCAGGCATTGCGCGGCGATCGAATACGAATTCGAGGCGACGATGCGACCTCCGCTGGTGTCTCCGTCGGGTTCGACCAATTCGTCACCGCCCGAGAAGATGGCAACGCGGGGGCGCCGGTGGACCGAGACGACACTGCGTCCGAGCGAAGCGAGCATCCCGATTTCTGCGGGTCCGACCAGCGCGCCCGGAGCGAGCACCTGATCTCCGATTTCGACATCTTCCCCCGCATCGCGGATGTGTGCATGCGGCTGGGGAGAGACGCTGATCTTCACCCGATCGCCGTCGCGCGTGGTGTCCTCTTGCATCACGACGGCGTCGCTGCCGGGCGGGACGGGAGCGCCAGTCAAGATGCGAGCGGCTTCACCCGCACGCAGGGCCCGCTCGGCTGATCCGCCCGCGGGAATTTCGCAGATGACTTCGAGTGCGACGGGATGCTCGGCAGACGCCGAGACCAGGTCTGCACTGCGGACCGCGAAGCCGTCCATCGCGGAATTGTCGGCAGGCGGGAGCCGGCGGGTGGAGCGGACGCCCTCGGCGAGCACCCGTCCGCGGGCGTCCGAGATCGAGGCCGTCTCCGCGCCGAGTGGTGGCGCGTGCTCGAGAACGATCTGCAGCGCCTCTGCCGGTGTGATCCCTTTGCGCACGACCGCAAGGTTAGCCCGAGCGCAGCTCCTCTCGCCCTTTTCTGCTTGCAATTCGGGCTTCTTCGCGCTCGACGCGCCGGCCCTCACTCGCTAGGCTGCACATTAATTAGGCATCCTTCTGGCGATTCTACGCCCTGACCGATCGCCAAAGGCGATCCCGAGACTTCGCGTGACCCAACCTTCCATCGACCGCAGCGCCATCCGTCCGATCCAGCTCCGCCAGTTGCGGTTGGAGAACAATCTCGTGCTCGCGCCGCTGGCGGGTGTGTCGAACTTCCCGTTCCGGCTGATTTCGCGAGAGGCGGGCGCCGCGCTGAGTTTCACCGAGACCGTCAGCGCCAAGGGCCTGGTGATGGGCGGCCCGAAGACCCGTCGACTGTTGGAGACGAGTCCGCGAGAAGCCCCGGTCGCCTTCCAGCTGTTCGGATCGGAGCCCGAAATTCTTGGCGAGGCCTGCCGCATGCTCGAAGCCGATGGCGCGGTCTGGGTGGATCTCAATGTGGGTTGCCCGGTGAAGAAGTTCATCAAGAACCGGGCGGGTTCGTCGCTGTTGCGCGATCTGCCACACGCCGGTCGGATCATTCGCGCCATGCGGAAAAATTTCTCCGGAACCCTTTCGGTCAAGATGCGCACCGGCTGGGACGCGGAATCCATCGTGGCGCCGGAATTCGCGCGCATCGCGGTCGACGAGGGTGCCGAGTTGATCTCGGTTCACGGCCGCACCCGCGCCCAGCAGTACACCGGGCGCGCGGATCGGTCCATCATCCGCCGCGTCGTCGAGGCGGTGCCCGAAACTCCAGTTCTCGCGAATGGGGACATCGTTACACCGATCGATGTCTTCGAGATGCTCGCAGAGACCGGGGCTGCAGGAGTGATGATTGGTCGAGGGGCGATGGGAAACCCGTGGATCTTCGAGCAGGCGCTTTCGCTCGCAAGAGGCGCACCAGCGAACAGGCCGACCCGCGCCGAAAGGCTCGCGACGATCGAGAAGCACATCGGTTGGATCCAACGCGCCTTCACCGATTCCCGGGCGCTTTCCGCCAACCTGAAGAAATACGTTTCCGCGTACTCGCGCGGCTTGAGCGGAAGCGTGAAATTTCGGCAGCAGGTGCTGGAATCGCATGACGTCGACGAAATTCTCGAGTTGACGAGCAGCTACTTCGCCGTGGTGAAGCGCACGCCCGCGCTGCGCGACGAGGAGCGGGCGGCCTGACGTGGCGCGCGACCTGGAGAGTGTGCTCGACGCCGTGCTCGACGGCGTCGTTCTGCTCGACGCCAACGGCGTGGTGGAATCACTGAACTCCGAAGCCTGTCGCATTCTCGAAATTTCGACCGAGGCGGCAGTTGGCCGGCCGGTCGAGGATTTGTTCGGAGAGGATCAAGCGATCGCGATGCTTTCGCGGTCCGTAATCGCGAAGGGACGGGCGATCGTCGAGCGGGAACATCCCGTAGCGCGGCATCGGGGCGAAGACCTCATCCTGGATGTTTCCGCATCGCCCTTGTTCGAAGGGACCGATCTCGATGGTGTCACGCTGTTCCTCCGGGATTGCACGATCGAAAAAAGCCTGCGAGACATCGTGAACCAGCGCGAGACGCTCGCCTCTTTTGGTCACATCGCAGCCGGAATCGCACATGAGATCAAGAATCCGCTGGGCGGAATCCGCGGCGCTGCAGAAATTCTCGGCGCGCGTGCGAGCGACGAAAAATCCCGCAGCGCTGCCGAGTTGATCGTTCGCGAGGTCGACCGCATCGCGTTACTGGTCGACGATTTCATGGTCTTTACGCCCGGGGAGGGTTTGCGAGTCGCTCCGGTCAACATCCACCGCGTGCTCGATGGGGTTCTCGCGCTCACGGCTCACGACAAGATCGGCGCCGAGGTGGAGGTGGAGAGGGTGTTCGATCCATCGATCCCCGACCTGCTCGCCGACGCGGATCGGCTCTCGCAGGTTTTTCTCAATCTGATCCGGAACGCACTGCAGGCGATGGAGGGTGTGGGCGGGAAGCTCGCAATCACCACGCGGATGGTTTTCGATCACCATCTTCTGCCACCGAATGGTCAACCCGGTCCCTCGCTGATCGTCGAATTGGCGGACACCGGGCCAGGCATCGAGGCCGCGGTTCTGGATGAGGTATCCACACCGTTTTTTACCACGCGCGCAGAGGGAACGGGGTTGGGTCTTGCGGTTGCGCGCCATTGGATTGCGCGCCACGAGGGAATGCTGCAGCTGGAGAGCACGCCCGGCGTCGGGACGACCGTTCGCGTCGGGCTGCCACTGTCGAGGCCATGATGGCGGCCAACACCCACGCGCGGGTCCTGGTTGCCGACGACGAAGAATCGATTCGGTTCGTTCTGCGCGAGGCCCTGCAAGAAGACGGGCGTGAGGTCATCGAGGTAGACAACGGTGATGCGGCTTTCGAGGCGCTCGCCGCGGGAGAATTCCAGATCGCCTTCGTCGACATCCGCATGCCGGGGTTGACGGGCCTCGAGTTGTTGGATCGCCTGCAGGCGGTGGGGTCTCAGACCGCGATCGTGATCATCACCGCACAGAACACTTTCGAAAACGCCGTGGAGGCGATGCGCCGCGGGGCGTTCGAATATCTCGTCAAGCCCTTCGGGATTGCCGATGTGAAGGCGCTCGCCGACAAGGCGCTGCGCACCCACCAGTTGCGCGATGAAGTGCGGGCATTGCGCCGAGAGGTTTCGGGCCGCCTCGCTTCGGGGGATCGAATCGTCGGCAAGAACGCGGCGATGCTCGAGATCTTCAAGACCATCGGGCGCGTGGCCGGCCGCGACGTCTCCGTGCTGATTACGGGCGAAAGCGGAACGGGTAAAGAGCTCATTGCCCGGGCCATTCACGCGGCGAGCCCTCGAAGCTCGGGAGCTTTCGTGCCGGTGAATACGGCTGCAATCCCCCGAGATCTCCTGGAGAGCGAACTCTTTGGCCACGAACGCGGCGCTTTTACGGGTGCGATGGCGTCGCGAGTCGGCCGCTTCAGTGAAGCTTCGGGCGGCACCCTCTTTCTCGACGAGATCGGTGACATGCCCGCCGACCTACAGGCCAAATTGCTGCGTGTATTGCAGGACCAGGTCGTGACTCCTGTTGGCGCCACGCGCGCGGAACAGGTCGATGTGCGGATCATCGCCGCGACCCATCGCGATCTGGACGCCCTCGTCTCGAGAGGTTCGTTTCGCGAGGACCTGCTCTACCGGTTGCGGGTGATGCCGATCCACCTGCCTGCACTGCGCGAGCGCAGCGAAGATGTCGCCGTGCTCGCCGAGTACTTCATCGCGCGTTACTCCGGTGAACTCGCGGGTGGTGCGCGATTCGTGACCGATTCGACCATTGCGTTCCTGAGTCGGTATCCCTGGCCGGGCAATGTTCGAGAACTCGAAAACGCGGTCAAGCGTGCACTCGTGCTCTCGACCGGAGAAGTTCTCACACGAGAGGACTTCGCGTTTCTCGAAAGCGAGGCTTCCGAACCTGGCGCCGCTGATTCGCTCCGGCGATTGATCGAGCGCGAGGTGCAGAACGCAATCGAAAATCGCGAGACCGGCGAGATCTATCGGACGTGCCTGGAGCGCGTCGAGCGCCCCATGCTGGAGGCCGTGCTTTCCCATACCGATGGCAACCAGGTTCGCGCCGCCGCCCTGCTCGGCATCAATCGCAACACGTTGCGCAAGAAGATCGCGGAGCTCGGCGTCGCGTTACCGGATCGAAGATGATCGCTTCAATCCGCGGTCTGATGGTTCTCGCCGATGACGCACCGAACTGGAAGATCGACCCGGTCGAGCAGGCGCGAGCCGCCTGCGAGGGCGGAGCGGGCGTCGTACAGCTTCGCGCCAAGCGCGCTCCGGACTCGCTGGCGCTCGAATGGGCCGAGGCCATTCGAGCGATCACGCGCGAGTTCGACGCCGCCTTCTTCGTGAACGATCGCTTCGATCTGGCGCTCGCCGCGGAGGCAGATGGCGTTCACCTGGGCCAGGAAGATATTCCCCCTTCCAGGATCCCGGCGGCCGCGCGATCGCGGTTGCTGATCGGGCGGTCGACCCACTCTCTCGCACAAGCCCGTCAGGCCTGTGAAGACGAGGTCGACTACATCGCGTTCGGGCCGATCTTCGCGACGGGATCCAAGGACTCTCCCGGCGATCCTCGCGGTGTCGAACAGCTCGCAGAGGTGGTGCGCGCCGTACGACCGAAGCCGGTCATTGCGATTGGCGGAATCGATCTCGGCAATCTCACTCGGGTGATCGAGGCAGGCGCCGCGGGCATCGCGGTGATCTCTGCGATTGCCGACGCTGCCGATCCACGCGGCGCTGCGCGCGCACTCGCCGAGAGCCTGCGCGAACACGGAGGCGCGTAGGTGATTGCCGAGCGAGCCGTTTCCGCGCTCGGGCTGGTCGTCTTGATTGCGATCGCCTGGGCGCTGTCGAGCGACCGCCGCCAGGTCTCTTGGCGCATCGTCTGCTGGGGGCTGGGTATCCAATTCGGACTCGCCGCCCTGTTGTTGAAGACGCCCGTGGGCCGCCCGTTCTTCGACGGCATGAATGCATTGGCGCGCGCGCTGATGGGCTTTACCGACGCCGGTGCGCGTTTCGTCTTCGGCTCTCTCGCCGACACGGGCTTTTCGTTCGTCGTCAACGTCCTGCCCATCATCATCGTGATGGGAAGCGTGTTCGCCGTCCTCTATCACGTCGGAATCATGCAACGGGTGGTCGATGGATTGTCGACGTTGCTTTCGCGGACGATGCGCACATCCGGGGCCGAGAGCCTCGCGGCCGTTGCAAATCTATTTCTGGGCATGACCGAGTCCGCGTTGATCGTAAAGCCCTACCTCGAGCGCATGACGCGATCCGAGCTCTTCTTGTTGATGACGGTGGGGATGGCGACGGTCGCCGGCTCGGTGATGCTCAGCTACGTCGGAATGCTCGGGGGCGGCGATTATGCCGGGCATCTCGCGACGGCGAGCCTGCTCTCGGCGCCGGCGGGCATCTTGATCGCCAAGGTGATGATTCCTGAAACCGGTCGACCGGAAACGTTCGAGCAGAGTCGATCCGCACACGAGAAGACGGCCGTCAACATCATCGATGCGGCCGCCCAGGGCGCGTTGGCTGGCTTGCGACTCGCCGCCTACGTGGGCGCGTTGCTGATCGCGTTCGTCGCGCTGATCGCGCTGGTCAACGCATCGATCGCGACCGTTGGAGGATGGTTTGGCATCGAAGCCCTCAGCCTCCAGAAGATGCTCGGTTTCGCGCTCGCGCCGCTGGCCTGGCTGCTGGGTGTTCCTTGGCAGGATGCGAGCCAGGTCGGGGCGCTGCTCGGCATCAAGACGGTGCTCAACGAGTTCATCGCCTACGCGGAACTGGCCGACCTCGTCGCGGCCGGAGCGATTGCGCCGCGGTCGGCGGTGATCGCCTCCTACGCGCTCTGTGGTTTTGCAAATTTCGGTTCGCTGGCCATCTTGCTCGGGGGAATCGGTGGCCTCGCGCCGAGCCGCAGATCCGAGGTGGCATTGCTCGGTGTCCGCTCCATCGTGTCCGGCTCACTGGCCACTTTCATGACCGGCTGCGTGGCCGGCCTTCTGCTCTGACATCTTTGCCGCGAATCGCCTACGCGGGTGGGACCCTGGTCGTCGGACGCGCGAGGTCTGGTATCTTCAGCTCGATATTGATAAAGACTGGATGATTGAAGCGATTGGGCTCGTCGGGTTCCCGGGCCGAATCGATTGAACGGTTTCAGGAGCTCGAACGGAGAGGGGAGTGCGATGCGTTACGGGTCATCGATTCTGCACTGGGTGCTCGTCGCGCTGGCCGTGGCGGGGTTCGCAGGTGGGCTGTTGACGGGTTGCGATCGTACGATCAGCGACGATACGAGTCAGCTCCCCGAATGGGTTCGGTAATCGGACTTCCGGTATCTGCGCGGTTCGAAATCTCGAATGGCGGTCGAAGTCAGCGCCTTTTCGAAGCATTCGGACCTTGCTCGTTCTGGCCCGTCAGTTTGCGGCGCTCGTTGTAGATCCGGAGTGCGTAAACGACGAGCGCTCCGATGACGATTCCGTAGGCGGCGATCACGTAGCTCAATCCAATCTCCCGATAGGCTCGAAGTCAGCGAGATTGTGGATAGGCGGCGCCGGTCGCGCAACCTCGCGCCGCGGGCTCGCCTCTCGAGCTTCCGAGGCCTACATTCGTCGCCCGCCGCGAGGCCTCTCGCCCGCGATCCCGCAGGAGAATCCGCCATGAGGCCGATCTGGCAGCCCAGCCGGCAGCGGATCGAAACGGCCAACCTGACCGGGTTCATTCGGGCGGTCGAAGACGAATGGCAGATTCCAGTCGGCGACTATCCGACCCTCTATCGCTGGTCGATCGAACAGCCCGAGCAATTCTGGACATCGCTGTGGTCGTTCGTCGGGGTTTCCTGCCAGCAGAGAGGCGATTGCGTGCTGCGGGACGGCGACCAGATGCCCCGTGCGCGCTGGTTTCCCGACGCGCGTCTCAACTACGCCGAAAACCTGCTGCGCCGACGCGATGACACTCCCGCGCTGATCTTTCGCGGCGAAGACCGCGCCGCCCGATCGCTCTCGTTTGCGGAACTCTACGACGCCGTCTCGCGGTTGCGGCAGCAGCTCGTGGCTTGGGGGGTGCGGGCCGGGGATCGGGTCGCCGGGTATCTGCCCAACATGCCCGAGAGCATCGTCGCAATGCTGTCGACGACCAGTCTCGGGGCGATCTGGTCGTCGTGCTCGCCGGACTTCGGCATCCAGGGCGCGGTCGATCGCTTCGGTCAGATCGAGCCCGTGGTCTTGTTCGCGGCTGATGGCTATCGCTACGGCGGGAAGTGGTGGGATTTGACAGAGCGCGTCGAAGGGATTCGCGCGCGGATTCCCTCGCTGCGGAAAGTCGTGATCGCATCCTACGCGGGTTCGGATGAGCCGTCCGAGAGCGTGCCGAACGCCGTCCGCTATGCCGACGCGCTCGATGCGTTCGACTCCGAGCCGATCGAATTCGAAGCCTTTCCGTTCGATCACCCCCTCTACATCCTCTATTCCTCCGGAACGACCGGGGCTCCGAAGTGCATCGTTCACCGCGCTGGAGGAGCCCTGCTCCAGCATTTGAAGGAGCACTGCCTGCACGTCGATCTCAAGCCGGACGATCGCT
Organism: Deltaproteobacteria bacterium; assembly: GCA_024640705.1. Taxonomy (GTDB): domain Bacteria; phylum Myxococcota_A; class UBA9160; order UBA9160; family SMWR01; genus JACZVU01. The sequence goes on along the minus strand of JAHEEJ010000073.1, from coordinate 3,353 downwards.
TCTTCTATTTCACGACCTGCGGTTGGATGATGTGGAACTGGTTGGTGTCGGGCCTTGCGTCGGAGGCGACCCTGCTGCTCTACGATGGGTCGCCTTTTCATCCCGATGGAAACGTGTTGTTCGATTTTGCCGACAGCGAGCGGATGAAGGTCTTTGGCACTTCTGCAAAGTTCATCGACGCGCTCGCCAAGGCCGAACTCGAGCCCGCCCGCACGCACGCCTTGTCGAGCCTGGAAACGATGCTGTCGACGGGTTCTCCGTTGGTCGCCGAGAGTTACGATTACGTCTATTCGAAGATCAAACGCGACCTCTGCCTGTCGTCGATTTCGGGCGGCACCGACATCGTCTCTTGTTTCGTGGGTGGCAATCCGATCGGACCGGTCTGGCGCGGCGAGATCCAGGCGCGCTGTCTGGGGGTCAAGGTCGAGATCTACGATGAAAGCGGGCGTTCCGTCGTCGGCGAAAAGGGCGAACTCGTCTGCACCGCGCCGATCCCATCGATGCCGATCGGCTTCTGGAACGATCCGGACGGCGAATCCTATCGCGCTGCGTACTTCGAGAGATTCCCCGGTGTCTGGTGTCAGGGGGATTTCGCGGAACTCAACGAGCGCGGTGGGGTCATCGTCTACGGAAGGTCCGATGCGGTCTTGAATCCCGGCGGTGTCCGGATCGGAACCGCCGAGATCTACCGACAGGTCGAGCAGCACGACGAAGTTCTCGAGAGCCTCGTGATCGGGCAGGAATGGCAAGGCGATGTGCGCGTGGTTCTCTTCGTGCGGCTCCGCGACGGTGTCGAACTCGATGAGCCGCTCGTCGAGCGGATCCGGGCGCGAATCCGCGAGCAAGCGAGCCCGCGTCACGTCCCGGCGCGCGTGATTCAGGTGTCGGATATTCCGAGAACGCGCAGCGGAAAGATCGTGGAGCTCGCGGTGCGGGATGTCGTTCACGGTCGCGCGGTCGCCAATCGAGAAGCGCTCGCCAATCCGGAGGCCCTCGATCTCTTCGTCTCTCTCCCGGAACTCGAAAGCTAGAGTACAATTTCCGCGCGGATGAATGGGAGGATGGGAAAAGCAGTTCGGCTGGCTGCTACCCGAGGAGGCCCGATGCGTTTCCAATCCGTCTTGCTCCTGGTTGCCGCGGCGGCCGTCGGCTTTTCGGCGGCTGGGCGGTCGCAGGAAAATTCGCCAGCCGTAACCGATTTCACCATGACAGAAGTCTTGTCGATTCAAACCGGCGACATCATCGACGCGCTGGCTCCGGCCCGCGGTGCGAGGATCGATCCCGGTGCACCTCCGACGGTGCGCCTCCCGGTCTACTTCGAATTCGACTCGGATCGGCTTCGACCCGATGCGGTCGTGCTGCTCGAGAGGGTCGGTGCCGCGCTCTCGGCGGAGGAACTCGCCGCGTTTCACTTTTCGGTGGAGGGCCATACGGACAGTGTCGGTCCGCCCGAGTACAACGATGTGCTTTCGAAGCGCCGTGCAGCGGCCGTCGAGGGTTTTCTGGTGAGTTTCGGCGTCCCCCATGCGCGCCTCGAAACCGTCGGGCACGGCGAATCCGCGCCGGTGGCGCCAAACGAGACCTCGACGGGGCGGCAGCGGAACCGGCGCGTCGAACTCATCAACCTGGGAGCGCAGCCGTAATCACCTCTCTGCCGCGACTGGCGTTTATTTTCTTCGCACTCTGTCTGGTCCCGTGCCGGGTCGAAGCAGAGTCAGCGGATCTGATCGGCATGACGCGCCGGGCCGCAGAACTGTGCCAGTCGGGCGGTGATGCGAGCGCCGCGCTCCAGGAGCTTCTCGCCGCTGTAGAGTCCGAGTACGGCGCCGACCACGAGGCCGCACAGCTCGTTCGGTTGTACACGGGTGCTTCGGAGCGAGCGCCGTCCGGAGGCGGGACGACCGACCGCCCGATCGACCCCGCGGTCGGCCGGGCGTTCAAGAAGTTGCGCGCCTGCACACCCGCACCCGCTCCCGAGCGGGACGTGCTCCCCGAGATCACCTACGAGCAACACCTGTCGGTTGCGCTGCAACTCTACGAGCGCGCCCTCTACCGTCAGGCGCTCGAATCGGCGCAGCTCGCCCGCGAACACGCGGATGCGCCCGACACGCCCGCCGAACAGATGAAGCTTCACGATCTGCTCGCCAAGATCCAGCTCCAGCTCGGTCGGCGAGACGAAGCCATCCGGGAAGCGGTCGCGGCGGAAGCGCTCGCTGCAACGGTCGGCGCCACCGCGAACCGGATCGACTACGCGCGCCTGTACGCGGACGCCGGAGATCTCGAGAAGGCCCAGGTGCAGCTCGATCGCCTCGGGCCTGTCGTGACCGAGCCCACGGACCGCGCCGAGTATGCGGAGGCCCAGGGGGTTCTGGATCTGTTGCTGGGATCGCCGCGAGACGCACTCGTCCATCTCGGGGCTGCTCTCGAGGGTCACCGCGTCAGTTACGGAACGGATCACCCCTCGACGGTCGCCGTGTTGCAACTGCAGGGCGATGCCTACCGATTGGCGGGTGACTTCCCCGCGGCGATCGCCGCCTATCGCGAGACGCTGCGGCTGCGGCGCGCCGCACTCGGGCCCAAGCACGCCGAGACCGCGCGAACCCAGAATGCGATCGGCGTCTTGCAGGCGGATATCGGGGATTGGGCGAACGCGGACAGCGCTTTTGCGGCGGCGTTCGAGATCCTGCGCGAGACCCCGGGAGGGGAAGAGCGCGTCGACACCATTACGGTTCGGACGAACCGGGCTCTCGCGCGTTGGGGTTCGGCGAAGAATCGCGCAGCGGCTGATCAGTACGCTGCTGCGGTCGCGGATCTTCGCACGGCATTGGGTGACGACCATCCCGGTGTTGCCGCAGCCGTGCGCAACCAGGCTCGAATGGAGTTCGATCTCGGCCAGGGGGATCGCGCGCAGCAGCTGCTCGAAGCGGCGCTCGCCGCACAGGAGCGCGCGCTCGGAGCCGATCACCCCGATCTCGCGCCCACCCGCCTCGCGATGGCGCGGCTGCTCGCCCAGCGAGGCAAACTGGATCAGGCCGGCGCAGAGATCGATCGCGCGATCGACGTCCTGTTGCGATCCCTCGGCCCGGAGCATCCCGTGGTGGCGCGTGCGCGCACCGCGCGTGCGAAAACCGCTCTCGCCCAGGGCGACGACGAGGTCGCGAAACAGCAGTCGCTGGCGGCTTCGCGTTCGATGCTCGTGTTTTCCCAGCGGACCTTCGGCGCAATCTCGGACCGACAGCGGGCGCTGCTTTCCCAGGACAGCCGAGAGGTGATCGGCGCGCTCTTGTCGGCGCGCAACGTCGATCCGAAGCTGCTCTATCTCGATCTGCTTCCCCACCGGGATTCCGTGCTCC
>JAHEEJ010000072.1 GCA_024640705.1 Deltaproteobacteria bacterium | reverse complement strand
GACAGCAGCGTGATGCCGCCGGCCATCCCGACGACCGCCGAGAGCATGGAAGTCAGCAGGCCGACCAAGCAGAGGATGCCGAGATCGAGAAGCTCCACGATTCAGCGCGAGGGTTCGAGTGCCGTCATGCTCAGGACTGGCTCACCGCCTGTGCGACCACGCGCGCATTGCGTTCGAGGATGCCGTCGCCGTGATCTGCGATCCGCTGATTCAAGTAGTCGGCCTTGATGGCGTGGCGCGCGATGAAGGATTCGGCGATGTCGAGTCGGCTGTTGTCCACCGCAACCTGCTCGAGCAGCTCGCAACTCGCGATTACGTCGATCACCATCTCGGTGAGCAGCTTCGCGCGCAGCAGCGCGTAGGGGATGTCCGAGAACATCACGCCCATCGATTCCTCGACGCGCGCAGCCATGCCCTCGACGCGTTTGGCGAGCTTTGCACGCGGCGGGTCATCGGCCATCGCGGCCAGTTCCGATCGAATTTCCGTGAAGACGACCCCGAGCGCGCCCTTGCCAATCTCGCGCAGTGCGAACGACGCCTGGATTTCACTCGTCCCCTCGTAGACGGTCATGATCAGGCTGTCCGCGTGGAGTTTCGCGACGTCCGCATCCATCGTGAATCCGATGCCGCCGAAGACCTGCATCGCCGAGCGCGTAATCCGATCACAGGTTTCGGTCGCGAAGTACTTGCAAAGCGGCGTGAGCAGCCGAACCCGCGCGTTGTCGCGCTCGAGGTCGGCGCGCATCTCGGTCGCCTGCGCGTCCGGTAGCTCACCGCCCGCGAGCGCGGCTTCCCGGGCCAGGTTGAGGTCGAGCAGTCGATAGGTTCGGTAGAGCAGGGCGCGCACGGCTTCGCTGTCGACCAGCATGTTCGCGAGCATCACCTTCACCATGGGCTGCTCGGCGACCGGCTTGCCGAATTGTTTGCGCTCGTGGGCGTAGGTGACGGCGTCGTGAGCTGCGGCTTCGCAGAGGCCCAGGGATTGAGAGGCCACGCCGAGGCGCGCGGCATTCATCAGGTCGAGCATGGCCTTGAAGCCCTCTCCGGGGGCTCCGAGCCGGTAGCCGATCGAGCCCTCGAACAAGACCTCGCAGGTCGCAGAGCCGTGGATGCCCATCTTCTTCTCGAGTCGAGGCACCTTGACGCCGTTGGGGGTTTTGTCCTCGAGGTGGCGCGGGACCAGCACGAGCGAGAGCCCGTTGGTGGTTCCGCGCGACTCGTCGAATTTGTCGTCATCCCGCGCGAGCACCAGGTGGATTTCGGCGCCGCCGTTCGAGATGTAGATCTTCTGGCCGTCGACCCGGACCCGGCCGTCCGGCAGATCGGTGACGCGCGTCGAGATCCCGCCGAGGTCGCTTCCGGCCTCGGGCTCGGTGAGGTCCATGCTGCCCTGGACCTCGCCCGAGGTAAACCGCGGCAAGAACGCCTCCTTGACCTCGTCGCTGGCATACCGCTCGATGTCGCTCGCGGCCCCGGTCTGGAGCCCGACCACCATCATCAGGCTCGGGTCCGCGCGCGAAATCATCTCCAGAAAGACGCCGTTGAGCAGCGCGGGTAGCCCGTAGCCGCCGTAGCGCTCGCTGACGGTCAGCGAGATGAGCCCGGCCTCGCGGAGTTTCTCGTAGGCCTGGCGGATGTGGGGAGGCGATTGAGCGCCCCCATCGGGCGTCAGCTCGGCCTCGGCTGCCCAGTTCTTGCGCGCTTCGGGCTCGAAGCTGGCAGCCAGCGCGCTCGCCGTCTCGAGGATCGTCCTGTATGCGCCCACCTCGGCATCCACGTCGACCGCGCCGCCGCTCCTGATTTCGAGTAGTTCCTTCCAGTCGACGAGGTGATCGAGGTAGAGCCGCATTCCGGTGGTGAAGTAGTCGGCCATGCGGGATCTCCTGCGAAATCAAACACGAATGGTAGCCTATGCGCCCAATGTCCTCGCCCCGATTCGAAAGAGTTGCTCCGGTTGCCGATTTTCCCGCGGTGGAAGCCCGCGTGCGCGAATTCTGGCAGCAGGGTGACATCGTAGGAAGGTCGCTCGAGCACCGCCGCGGAGGGCCCCGCTTCGTCTTCTACGAGGGGCCGCCCACCGCGAATGGCCTGCCCCACAACGGCCACGTCTTGACCCGCGTGATGAAAGACGTTTTTCCCCGCTACAAGGCCATGCAGGGATTCGATGTGCCGCGTCGAGCGGGTTGGGATACCCACGGTTTGCCGGTCGAAATCGAGGTGGAGAAGGAGCTGCGCATCTCCGGCAAGGAGGCGATCGTCGCCTACGGCGTCGAACCCTTCATCCGCCGCTGTCTGGACAACGTTTTCATCTATACGGAAGAGTGGACGCAGCTCACCGACAAACTCGCCTTCTGGCTCGATGTCGAAAACGCCTACGTGACCTACCACCAGAGTTATGTGGAGAGCGTCTGGTGGGCGCTGTCCGAATTGTTCAAGCAGGATCTGCTCTATCGGGGCCACAAGGTGGTCTGGTGGTGGGCGCAAGGCGGGACGGTTCTGTCCGCGGCCGAAGTCGGCGAGGGTTACAAGACCGTCGACGATCCCTCCGTCTTCGTGCGCTTTCCGCTGCGGGACGACCCGCAGACATCGCTGTTGGTCTGGACGACGACGCCCTGGACGCTTCCGTCGAATTCGCTGGCGGCCGTGAAGGCGAATGTCGACTACGCGGTGGCCGTCGATGGAGACAGGCGCTTGATCGTCGCGGAAGCGCTGTTGCCTTCACTGCGCGAAAAGGTCGACGGTGATCTCCCCGTCGAGCGAACCCTGCGCGGCGAAGAACTCGTGGGCCAGCGTTATGTCCCGCCGTTCGATTGGTTCGAGCGCGAGCAGCCGACGCTCGACTTTTGGCGCGTGGTCGCCGCGGACTTCGTGGAACTCGACGCTGGAACGGGTGTCGTCCACATCGCGCCCGCGTTCGGCGAGATCGACTTCGAGATCTTGCGCGGTGAGCAGCGCAAACACCCCGAGTTGCCGCTGCTGTGTGCGGTTCGGCCGGACGGAAGCTTCGACCCGGAGATCGCGCCGAAATCCTACGCGGGCCATTGGGTGAAGGACTGCGATCGCCGCCTCAGCCGCGAGCTGAAAGAGCGCGGTCTACTCTGGCACGCCGAGCAGGTTCGCCACGAGTACCCGTATTGCGTGCGGTCTGACGAGGACCCGCTGATCCAATACGCGAGACCGGCCTGGTACATCCGCACCTCGGATCACATCGAAGAGGTGCTCGCCAACAACGCGAAGGTCAACTGGTTGCCCGAGACGATTCGCGATGGACGCTTTGGCGACTTTCTGCGCAACAACGTCGACTGGGCGCTCTCGCGAGAGCGCTTCTGGGGCACGCCGCTCAACATCTGGATCAATGACGAGACGGGAGCACTCGATGCGCCGGCCTCGGTCGCGGAAATTCTCGAGCGCAATCCCGCGGCCTTCGAAGTCTTCGAGGCCGCGCAGGCGAAAGATCCCGATCTGTCGCCACACCTTCGGGTTCACAAGCCCTGGCTGGATGCCGTGACCTGGACCAAGCCCGGCGAGCCGGGTGTCTACCGCCGCGTCCCGGAGGTCATCGACGCCTGGTTCGACTCCGGGTCGATGCCGTTTGCGCAGTGGGGCTACCCCCACCAAGGTGTGGAGGAATTCGAGGCGAACTTCCCCGCCGACTTCATCTCCGAAGCGATCGACCAGACCCGCGGCTGGTTCAACTCGCTGATCTGGATTTCGACGCTGCTCTTTCCGGAGCGACCGCTTCCCCGCCCGTATCGGACCTGCGTGGTGCTCGGGCACGTCGCGGATCGGGAGGGCAAGAAGGAGTCGAAGAGCAAGGGCAATTACACGCCGCCCGAGGTCATTCTCGATCGCGTTCGGCTCGAGTTCGCGGTGATCGATCCCGAGGAAGCGCTGGAACGCGGGATCGCCTTGATCGCGCGCGAGGACTACGACGGTCTCGACCTGCGCGGAGAGTCGGCGTCGGTGCGCGCCTATCGCGGCGACGCGCCGGATACGGCGCTCGATCTCACGCTGCGGCCCGCGAGGATGCCTCGGCGCGTCATCGCGCTCGGGCAAGCCGATCGGTCTGCGCTCGGGGTGGAGACCGGGTCGAACAACCATGAGATCATGCCCCGCGAAGTTCCCCGCCTGCCCGCGCTCAACAAGCTCTGGATCGAGGATCCGAATTCGTCCGCGCCCGGTGCGGACGCCTTCCGCTGGTTCTTCTACGCGTCGAACCCGCCCTGGAATCCCACGCGCCATTCACTCAGCGGCGTGCGCGCCCAGCAGCGCGAGCTTCCGCTGAAGCTGCGGAACGTCTACGCGTTCTTCACCATCTATGCAGACATCGACGGATTCGATCCTGCGAGCGAAGCCTGCGGGGCCGGCCGCCGGCCGCCGCGCGAGCGCGCGTTGATCGACCGCTGGATTCTCTCGGAGCTCGCGCTGACCAACGCCGACGTGGTCCAGAAGATGGACGAATTTCGCGTCTACGATGCGACGGTCGCGCTCACCGCTTTCGTCGACGCGCTCTCCAATTGGTATGTACGGCGCTGCCGCAGTCGGTTCTGGGCCGCCGGTCTGGATGCCGACAAGCTCGACGTCCACTGGACGCTCTACGAGTGTCTGGTTGCGCTCGCCAAGCTGCTCGCTCCGTTCCTGCCCTACGCGACCGAAGAAATGTGGCAGAACCTCGTGCGCCGGCCCTTCCCGGATTCCGAAGAGGAGAGCGTTCACCTCTGTGACTACCCCGAGCCCGACCGCGAGGCGATCGACCGCTCGCTCTCCCGTTCGATGGGCGCGGTTCGGGATCTGGTTTCTCTCGGCCTTCAGGTGCGCACCGCCCAGAAGCTGCGGGTTCGACAACCCCTCGCGGACGCCGAGCTGGTCCTCGCACAGCCGGATCTCGAGTCCGAGCTGCGCGACCACCTCGACCTGATCCGCGACGAGCTCAATGTTCGGGAGGTGCACTTCGTACCGAACGCGGACGACTACGTGACCTACAACGTTGCGCCGAATTTTCGCGCGCTCGGACCCCGCGTCGGAAAGCGAATGCCGGCGTTGAAGAAGGCACTGGCTGAAACGGATGGCGCGACATTGCTCGCGCAGTTGGAAGCGAATGGTCGCGTCGTCGTCCAGATCGACGGCGAGGAGTTGTCGCTGGGGCCGGATGAAATCGGCGTCTCACTGCGCGCGCGTCCGGGGTTTGCGGCAGCCTCCGGATCTTCCGGTGTGGTCGTATTGAGTACGACCCTCACCGACGAATTGATCGCGGAGGGATTGTTTCGCGAGGTCCTGAATCGGATCCAGACCTTCCGCAAGGAACTCGACCTCGAGTACACCGGTCGCATTCGCTTGACGCTGGCCGCAGCGCCCGCCTTGCTGGATGCCGTTCGTCCGCGCCTCGATGAGCTCAGCCGCGAAGCCCTGGCGGTCGAGGTCACTCTCGATGCGCCTCCAGACCACAGCGACCATCGACGCGAGGTCAGCATCGACGGCGAGCCGCTGACGATCGGACTGAGCCTCTCGTAGGAACGCGATGTCATCCATGGATCCCATCGACTCCAGGATCGGGACTCCCGAGCAGTTCCGCTGGCTGCTCGGGATCGTCAAGGTGGTTCTCGCGCTCAACCTCCTCGACGCGATCTTCACCTTGTTCTGGATCAACGCGGGGCTCGCGCGCGAAGCCAATCCGCTGCTCGCGGAGATCGTCCGAGATCATCCGGTCGGCTTTGCGATCGTCAAGCTGGGGCTCGTCGCCGGTGGGTCGTTCTTGCTCTGGCGCTATCGGTCGCGGCCGCTCGCCGTGGTCGGGATCTTCGCGGTGTTTCTCGTCTACTACCTGCTTCTGCTCTACCACATCGGCTATCTCAGCCTCGTGATCGGGACACTGCTGTTCCCCTAATTGGCGAATCCTGCGGATTCGCTTGCGTCGCCGCCTGGTTCAGCTTCGCAGCTGGAATGCGGCGTTCGAAATGACGATGGCATCCCGCTCCTTCGCGCGACACTCGATCAGGATGGAACCGTTTTCGCGCCAGTAGCGGGTGACGAAGGTCTCTCCCGGAAAGCCGACGCCCGCAAAGCGCGCGCTATAACGCGCCACCTGGGTGACGTCTCCACCGAGTGCGCTGTCCACGACGGCCTTGCAGGCGATTCCGTAGGAGCAGAGCCCGTGAATGATGGGCGTGTCGAAACCCGCGAGCTTTGCGAAGTCCGGGTCGCAGTGGAGGGGGTTCTTGTCGCCGTTCAAGCGATAGAGCAGCGCCTGTTGGGGGAGCGTCTTCGACTCGACGATCCCGTCGGGTTCGCGGTCCGGCGCTTCGTTCTGCGCTTTGGGGCCCGATGGTCCGCCAAAGCCGCCCTCGCCGCGCAAGAAGAGCGACATCCGGTTGGTGAAGAGCGGAGCTCCTTCGGCGTCGACGGTGCTCACCTCGAGAATCAGCAGAGCCGCCTTGCCTTTGTCGTAGACTTCGGCGATGCGGGTTTCGCTCACGAGCTTCGCTTCGGGCGGCAAGGGTTGGTGGAGTTCGATCTCCTCTTCCCCGTGCAGCAGTAGCGCCGGATTGAACTCCAACTTCGGCACTTTGAACAGGTTCGGGATGGTCCCGACATTGGCCACGGTCGAGAAGCTCGGCAGCACCTTCAGGTTCTTCTCGTAGGTGTACGCGAGTTCGCCCGCATCGGTAGGGGGGACGCCTGCTCCCACGCCCAGGTGATACAGGATTGCGTCGTCGCGGCTCCAGCCGCCTTCGCCCTTGGGAAATTCGTAGCGGAGTGCTTCGTCTCGATCGATCGGCATGCTGACCTCCGGCGGCTGAGTTCAGCCCGAGGTTAGCTTCTCTCGAGGGATTGCAGTTGGCGTGAGGCGTTGATTCCTACTGGTCTGATATCGCGCCCTGGGCGACGAGGTCGAGAAATGCCTGGGAGACACGCGGATCGAATTGCGTCCCCGTGCAGCTGCGAATCTCCTCGACAGCCGCCTCGAAAGACATTGCAGCCTTGTAGCTCGAGTTGCTGGTCATCGCATCGAACGCATCGCATAGCGTGATGATTCGCGCTTCGAGTGAGATTTCCTCGCCAGCGAGCCCTTGGGGGTAGCCGGTCCCGTCGTACCGCTCGTGATGGCAGTGGACGATCGGAGCGACGTCTTCCCAGAGGCGAATCCGCGCGAGCATCCGGTAGCCGATTTCGGCGTGCTTTTGGCACACCTTGTCGCCTTTGGGAACGGACTTGTCGAACTTGAGCATCCCGATGTCGTGGAGCAGGGATGCAAAGTGGAGATTTTGCAGCTGGCTGTCGTCGAGGTTCAGGGCTCTGCCCACGCGGTTTGCAGTCTGGGCGACCCTGGTGCCGTGGCCATTGTTGTAGTCGAGGTGGACGTCGAGCGCGGTAACCAGGATCTCCGTCATGTGGGAGAAGAAGTTGCGCTGTGAGTCGCGGAGGTCGGCGTTGCGCATCGCCACCGAAGTCAATCCCGCGAGTGTGGTGAGGGCGTCCATCTTGCTGCCTTCGAATTCGCTCGCCGATTTTGCGTGAACGATCGCGAGCACGCCGAGCCAGCTCGATTCGCCCGCCAGTGGCAAGACCAGGAGACCCCCCCGATTGCCGCTGCCGTTCTTGATCGCGGGCCTGCCGCTGTTCATCGCGAGCTCTGCGAGTTCTATGATGCGGCCACCGATCGATTGGAAGAGTTTCTCGACATCCGTACCCGCGGACTCGAAGAGTTCCGCCGGCTCCTCCGGATGCTTGCCACGGACCAACAGATAAGCGGCCTGCGCGCCCGTGAGTTCCACCGCACAAGCCACCGAGGTGGCCGCGATGTCGCTTGCGTATTCGGAGGCCGTCAAGCTGGTGGAAGCACCCAGGAGCGCCGACAGCCGGCGGTTGTCGCGGTCGATGCGCGCCAGGGTCGAATGGGTCGTTTTGCGCAGAACGAGGAACGACAGCAATGACAAGACCGCAATCGAGCTGACGAGCGCAATCATCCCGACGATGTGGCTTTTGTCGGGGATCGTTGGGATCACGTAGCGGTCTACGACGAATCCGAGAGCGAGCAGTGGAACCACAGCGCCCATGAAGTACGCGGTGAACGTGGTTCGATCGAGCCTCTGCGAGAAGATCGAGTTCCTGTGATGCGAAGTTTCTTCCACTAATTCACTCCTGTACATCGCCTGGATGCCGTCTCGCTCACCCCCCATCGTCCGGCCGCCAGTCCCGCTAAAGTGGTCCCTGCGGTCGATTCGAGCCGAGCCGAGCGCCGATCGGCGGCGCGTGCCGGGCGCCGTGCGGCAATGGGCGCTACTTGAAGTGAAGGGGGCATTTCGCCCCGATCAGCCGAGGAATTCCAGTGCCCGAGCTTCCCGAGGTCGAGGTGACGCGGCGGCGAATCGAGCCCCTGCTGGTCGGCCGGCGCATTCGCGAGGTCCACACCACCCGGCCGAGCTACCTCTTCATCACCCCTCCGAGCCAGCTGCGCCGGTCGCTCTCCGGGCGAACCGTTGGGGCGCTCGACCGCCGCGGCAAGTACCTGGTTGCGCAACTCGATGACGGCAGCCGCTTCGTCGTCCATCTCGGAATGACGGGGCAACTCTTTTCCGAATCCGCGGTCAGTCCGCGACTGATGTCGAGCACGGCCCGCTCCGCACTGTCACCCGAAGCGCAGCAGCACTTTCGGCCCGATGCCCACACCCACCTGCGCATCTGCTTCGACGACGACGGGCCGGAGGTCTTGCTCCGGGATGTTCGGAAGTTCGGCAAGCTGATGTGGCTCCGCGCGGGCGAAGCGCACCCCCGTCTCGATCGACTCGGGATCGACGCGCTGGAAATCAGCGGAGAGGTTCTGTTTGCGGCGGGGCGCAAGCGCAAGGCCGCGATCAAGAATCTGCTGCTCGATCAGAGCGTGCTCGCAGGAATGGGCAATATCTACGCCGACGAGGCACTCTTCCTGACGGGTGTTCGGCCCACGCGTGCGGCGGGCCGTGTGACCCGCCGAGAATGCGATCGTCTGGCGCAGACGATTCGCCAGGTGCTGGGGCGTTCGATCGAGACGGGCGGATCGAGCATTCGCGACTACGTGACACCGGATGGAAGCGATGGCGGTTATCAATTCGAACGTTGGGTCTATGCGCGCAAGGGTGAGCCCTGTGGGCAATGCGGTCAGGCGATCCGCCGCATCGTCCTCGGTCAGCGCGGCACCCACTACTGCCCGTCCTGTCAGAAATAACGATGCTGAGTCTCACTGAACTGCGTCGCGCGGCGACCTTGCTCGATGCGCAGATCTCTGGCCATCGGATTCAGGCCATCCTGCAACCGGATGTGACGAGCATCGTGTTGACCACCTATGGAGGCAAGACGCCGGGGCGCTGTCACTACCGCTTGTCGTGTCGGCCGCGCTGTGCGCGGATTTCGGGTCTGGAAGCGCCGCCTCAGTCGATGCCGCAACCGCTCGCATTCGTACAGTATCTGCGCTCTCATGTGGGCAGCGCGCGGATTGGAGGCGTCCGCCTGATCGCCGACGACCGACAGCTCGCTCTACGCCTGCGCACCGACGAGGGTGACTTCGATCTGCTCCTCGCAATTCTCGGCGCCCGCAGCAACATCTATCTGCTCAGCGCCGACGGATCGATCGTCGCGTCCCTGCGGCCGCCGAGTGAAACCCGGCCGGAGCTGAAGATTGGGGATCGGTGGTGTTCGCCGGAGTCCAGACCGCCCGGAAGGGACGAAGACCGCTTCGAAGCGGTACCCGATGATCGATTCCTGTTCGAGATCGAGGCGGCGTATGCGGAGATCGAGCGCGCCGGCGAAGTCGACGACTTGCACCGGCGCATCGAGCGCGCGCTCCAGAAAGAAGCCAAGTCGCTGGATCGAAAACTCGCAAAGCTGGAAGAGAGCCTCGAAGAAGCGCGAACGGCGAGCCGGTTGGAGCGCGAGGGTGAGCTGCTGAAGAGCGTGCTCTCCGAGGTGAAGCGCGGAGATTCCGAAATCGTCGTTGCGGATTTCGAGACCGGTGAACCCGTCGCGATTGCGCTCGACCCCAAATTGACGCCCGTGGAGAACCTGGAGCGCTTGTTCAAACGCTATCGGAAGGCGGTGCGGAGCCTGGCCAAAGCGGGCTCACGCCACGCCGATGTGGCCGAGTCGAGGGCCAAGCTCCAGCAGTCGATCGATCGCTTTCAGTCGCTCGTCGCAGATCCCGACGCGGACCGTGAGGCCCTCGAGGAATTCGCCGAACAGACCGCGATCCGAAAGCTCGTCGACAAGTTCGCGCCCGCACCGCCCGCTCAACGCTCCTCAGCGAGTGCGCCGACGGAGCAGAAACTCGGCAAACACAGCGTTCCCAATCGACTGATGCCGCGGCGTTACCGCACCGCCGGAGAATTGGAGATCTGGGTCGGCCGCAGCGCCGCCGGGAATGATCATCTATCCGTGCGTCTGGCTCGCGGTCGGGATCTCTTCTTCCACCTCGATGGCGCGCCCGGAAGCCACGTCATCTTGCGCACCGAAGGCCGCACCGATCCGCCCTCCGAAGCGCTGTTGGACGCCTGTGAGCTCGCCGTGCACTTCTCGAAAGCCAAGCATGCGAGCCGCGCGGACGTTCACGCGGTTCCGATCGCAAATGTCCGCAAACCGAAAGGGTCCAAGCCGGGCCTCGTCACCGTTCACGGTGGCAAGACAATCCACCTGCGGCGCACGGAGGCCCGCCTGAAGCGGATCCTCGCGTCGCGAATAGAAGATTGATGCGGGCGAGCTGGGGAATATTCGCCAGCTCGCCCGCCAGCAATCACTGCGCGTCGACGAGAACCTTGAGTTGACCGGAATCCCCTGCGCGCCGGAGGGCTTCGTCGCAATTCTTCAGTGAAGTGCGATGCGTAATCAGCGACGAGACGTCGATGCTTCCCGTCTCGAGGGCGCGCAGAGCCGGTGGGAACGGGCCGCAACGAGAACCGACGACGCGGATTTCATTGACTACCAGCATCGATAGATCCAATTTGGCTTTGGTGGCGGTCGTGCTCTTGAGTACGATGGTGCCGCGCGGTCTGGTGACAGCCAGCGCCATTCGCAGGCCTCCGATCGATCCCGTGGCGTCGACGACCAGCGAATAGAGGCTGGGATTCCAGTCGCGCTCCTGCACGGTTCGGATATCGCGCCGCGCGAGGATTTCGAGATTCCGTTCGTGGTGGCCCACGACCAGAACGTGTGCGCCCGCTTGGCGCAAGACCTGCGCGACGAGCAGTCCGAGCTTGCCGTCGCCCAGCACCACGCATTCCTGGTTGGGCATGACGTGAACCTGTTCGAGCACCTCGTAGGCGGCCGCGAGCGGCTCTGCAAAGACCGCGATGTCATCGGAAACGCTCGGCGGAACGGTGTGAAGGTTCGAGATCGGCACGTTCACGTATTCCGCAAAGCTTCCATCGGCTTCGAGGATTCCCATGACGCGGCGCGACGGGCAGTGGCGCTGGAGCCCCTCGTAGCAGATGGGGCAACTCTGGCACGCGAAGTTGATTTCTCCGACGACGCGTTCGCCGCGCCATTCCTCGGGCCCTTCTTCGACGACACCGACGAATTCGTGGCCGAGAATCCCGCGAAACGACATGTAGCCCTTGACGAGCTCGCGGTCGGTGTTGCAGATGCCGGCAACAGAGACGCGCACGAGCGCTGATTCCGGCGCGAGTTCCGGTTTCGGAACGTCAGAGACAGTCGCGGTCTTGCCATCGTAGGTCAGGGCGCGCATCGGAGTCGAAAGCGTCGCACGCCAACCCCCGAGCACGCAACCCTTCAATCGCGGCTCGACCGGCGTATAATCCCGTCGGAGGACAATTGCGATGCCCATGCCCCCGAAGATTTGCCCCCAGTGCGGTGAAGAATATCTGCACACCGCCTCGGTCTGTATCCACTGTGATGTGGCTCTGGTTCTAGAGGGCGATCGCCCCGCGCAGCGCGCGCCCGAAGAATTGCCTCCGGCATCCGAACTGGTCTGCGTGCGGGCCGCGTCGGTGGGTTGGGCGATGAGTCTTTCCGAGCATCTGGTAGAGGCGGGAATTCCCCATCGGGTTCAGGCGGCGGAAGCCGATGCGGACGAGGGCAGTCGGCGCAAGCCGGGTCAAAACCTTCCCTATGGAGTATTCGTACTCGCCGAGCACGCCGAGATCGCGGCCCGAATCGATCTTGCTCACACCGAGCGGCAGATCCCCGACATCCCCGAAGACTTCGGGCAATCCGAGATCAGCGCGGACGACTGCCCGGCCTGCGGCGAATCGATCTCGCCAACAGCGACCGAATGTGGCGAGTGCGGTCTCACATTATTGCCCCCCGAATGAGTCTGCGCGCGATCGCGAAGGCACTCGCCTAGAAAGGCTCTCGCCAGGTCGCGCGAAACACGAATTCCCGCTGCGGCTTGCGCTCTCTGGGGGCGAGGTCGCGTTCCCTGATTGCCTCGGGGAGCGAAGCGGGATCGCCCACATAACCGATTGCCATTCCCGTCACCGCTTCGGAGCCATCCGGAATGTCGTAGAGCTCTTTTGCTCGGTCCCGAAGAATGCCTCCCATCTGGTGAACCGATAAACCGCGCGCGGTGGCTTCTGCGACGAGGTTCCCTGTGGCCAGTCCGAGGTCGTGAAGCGCGACACGGTTGGGTTTCCCGTTGCGCTTGAAATGGAGTGTCGCCACGCCGAGCGCGAGAACCGGCGCGGCCTTCGCCCATTCCTGGTTCGCCTCCACGAGGCACGAGAGCAGGCGCGCAAACTCTGTCGCTTGCGCCTTCGTCGCCACGATGTAGCTCCAGGGCTGTTCGTTGAACGAAGATGCGGCCCAGCGCGCTGCTTCGAAGAGGCTGCGGAGATCCGCTTCCGATATTTCGCGATCCGCAAATCCGTAGGGGCTCCAACGTCGTGCGATGAAATCCTGGACCGGGTGTTCGGGTTTGGCGTGTTTGATCAACCTGCGGTTCCTCCTCAGAGATTGTTTGGCGCCTCCTCCCCTCCAACGTCGGAAAGTCTAGCTTCGACGACCCGTTCCGAACTCCCGACGCCAAAACCCTACATTGATCGGTGCGAGCACTCCGTGTCGGACTTTGGAGTCACTGCGAGAAGAAGTTCTTGTTCGCGCCGTCGCATGGAGCGTAAAATGGTCGGGAGCCAAGAGGAGGTCTGGTCATGGAAATGGTCGAACGCTTCAAGCAGTACACGGCGGCGCTCGAGGA
>JAHEEJ010000372.1 GCA_024640705.1 Deltaproteobacteria bacterium | reverse complement strand
CCCGCGAGGGCGAGGCGATCGTGGAGGATCGACTTCTTCACCCCGCGCGCGCTGGTCCACTGGCGGGCCGGCCAGTGGTGCTGGTAACCGATGCCCAGCGATTCGACGGTGCGGTCGCGCAGGTAGGGGGCGCGATTGCGGAACGGGTGGATGCGGCGAATGTTGACGTCCCAGACATCGTCGGGCGGATGTCCGTCGACGATCCAATGCGCGATCACGAGCCCGACGCCCGCGCCCGAGAGGATGCCGAGCGAGTTGAAGCCGGCCGCGACGAAGTAGTTCTTGAGATTGGGCGCCTCGCCCATCAGATATTGGTGGTCGGGCGTAAACGCTTCCGGCCCGCAGAAGAACTGGTGGATTCCGGTTTCGAGCAGCGCCGGCACCCGCTTCATGGCGCGTTCGATGTAGGGCTCCATGCGCTCCCAATCGGGCGCGATTTCGTCGAAGCAGAACGACTCGGCGATCCCGTCCAGGCCCCAGGGCGCCGCGATCGGCTCGAAGAACCCCACCATCAACTTGCCGCCGGCTTCCTCGCGGATGTAGGCGCTGCTCTCGGGATTGCGCAGGATCGGAAGTTTCTGGTGCACGCCCTCGATCGGCTCGGAAATCAAGTAGTAGTGCTCGGCGGCCTGGATCGGCACGTCGACGCCCGCCATCAGGCCCACTTCCCGCGCCCAGATCCCCGCGCAGTTGACCACGTAGTCGGCGCGAACCGTGCCGCGCTCGGTCTCGACCCCGCACGCGCGACCCTGCTCGATCAGGATCCCCGTGACCTTCGTATCCTCGAACAGCTGTGCACCGCGCAGCTTGGCGCCCTTCATCATCGCCTGGGTGACGTCCGTCGGATTCACGCGCCCGTCGTGCGGGAAATAGAAGGCGGCGTTGACGTCAGCGATGTTGGCCAGCGGCCAGAACTCGGCCAACTCGGCGGTGGTGATCTCGTGGCTCTCCACGTCGAACACGCTCGCCATCGCGCAGCCGCGGCGCATCTCGCAGGCTTTCGCTTCGCTCTCGGCAATCTGGATCGAACCGCACTGGATCAGCCCCGTCGCCTGGCCCGTTTCTTCTTCGAGCTTCCCGTAGAGTTCTTGGGTGTATTTCGCGAGTTTTGTCTGGCTGTCGCTGTCGCGCAGCGTCGTCAACAAACCCGCCGCGTGCCAGGTCGTGCCACTGGTGAGCTTCTTGCGCTCGATGACGACGACATCCTTCCAACCGAGCTGCGTCAAGTGATAGGCGATCGAAGCGCCAATCACGCCGCCGCCGATGATCGCGACCTGGGTATGGGTGGGTAGAGAACGATCGGCCATGACACTCCCTCAGAGTTTTTCTGCCTGGGCTACGGCGTCTTCGAAGGGCGAACCAAACCAAGACGGGCGGATCCGGAAGCAGCGATTCGAGACGATGACGGGTCTTTCGGACCCGGATGGGTAGCTCAAGACGCCAGCGAGCGCAGCCCGATCGAATGCGCTTACATCGCGCGGCGCCGACCGTCGAACCGGCCATTTCGAGCGGAAATGGCATGGCGAGAGGAGATGGCGTGGCAAGAGGAGATGGCATGGATCTTTCGTCGGCCAGGCCCAACCGGCCCGGCGCATTCGCATGGGCAGCTGCCGCCCTGCTGCTCGCAGTGGCCTGCGCGACGACCACGCCCGACCTGCCGCGGCTTCCGGCCGTTTCGCGCGAGGCGACGGGGGAGCTCCGGCCCGGAAAGTTCGTCTGGGGCGACCTCGTCACGCAGGACCTCGAGGCTTCGAAGGCCTTCTACAGCGCCCTCTTCGGTTGGACGTACTCGGATGACGGCCGCTACACCACCGTGTTCAACCAGGGCGTACCGATTGCGGGCATGGTGAAGGCCCGCGATCCCAACCGCGGCACCGAGTGGATCGGCAACCTGTCCGTGGCCGACGTGGATCGCGCCGCGGCGACGATCGCCCAGCACGGCGGGCAGATCGAAACCGGCCCGGTCGATGCCCCGGACCGCGGCCGCATCGCACTCGTCAGCTACGAGGGCAACGCCGCCGTGCTGCTCGTGCGCGCGACCAGTGGCGATCCGCCCGACGCCCACCCCTCGATTGGCGGATGGCTCTGGTGGGAACTCTGGGCCCACGACATAGACCGCGCGGCCGACCTGCTGGTGGAGATCGCGGGCTATCAGCCCGAGGCCGTCGAGCTGCGCGGCAAACCCTATCGCGTTCTCGGAGACGCGAAAGTGCGTCGGCTGGGCATCATCCAGGCGCCGCCCGAAGTTCGACCGACCTGGCTGCCGTATTTCCGCGTGGCCGACACCGCGGCCACGGTGGATCAGGCCGTCGCATTGGGCGCTCGACTGATTGAGCAGAACGAACGCGCTGCAATCCTCGTCGATCCGAATCGCGCCGAATTCGCGGTCGGAACCTGGGCGCTCGAAACCGACCGGATCATGCAGGACGCACCATGAGAACGCTGTGCGCGATCCTTCTGCTGCTCGCGGTGCTCGCCCTCGCCGCCGGCTGCGTCACGACATCCCGCGGACTCGAAAGCCCCGGCTACTACGACCGCGGCGGCTCGATCCACGCCGACTCGTTCCCGCCCGACTACAACCCCGGGCGCGTTCCGGGCTGGGGTTCTTACCGCGGCTTCTAAAGCAAACGCCCGAAGCCGCGAGGACTTCGGGCACTTTTTATCGGGCCTTTGCGGCGGAGAACCGGACGCATAGCGAACTCACCCGGTGTCAACCCACCCGCCGCAACACCACGAGTGCGCCAGCTCCTGCCGCGATGGGCATGCGATACATGTGGCGCTTGCAACTCCTCCACAACCCCAACCTGAAATCCATCCGGGACGAACCGGAATTTGCAGCCATCGTTGCTGAGATCGAAGCCGACATGGCCGCCCAGCTCGTGCGAGTGCGCGAGATGGAGCGAAGCGCTGGGCTTTCTGCGATTTCGCAGGGAGTAGCGATCCTGCACTGAGCTGTGGTTCACGCGGCGGGCGCCACCTCCTGCGCCGCCACGGACTCGCGTTGAAGAGCCACGCCGCGGCTTTGCGTGTTCGCGAAACTCCGGAGCAGAACCCTAACGCCGAATCAAATGCGCTCTCGGAAGCTCGCTGATCGAGTGACCGCCTTCAGAACGTGCACCCTCTAATGCTTTCGCCGCGCAGCGAACCGGGCTTTTGCTGGAAGAGTCCGAGATCGACCTCAGCAGCCGTCGCGCGCATGGAGCACAGGCTCCATGCGTCGTAAGCGCGGGGAATGCGCCGCCGCATTCGAGCGTCTCGCCACACCATGAGCAGAGTCGCCTCATATCGAATTCATCCTCCGCGAATTTCGCAGCCTGACCGAGCAGGTTGGAATGAAGCGCCCGGAGCCGCGAGGACTTCGGGCGCTTTGGTCTTCACAGCGAGTGGGCAAACCGCGTTTCTATCTACTGCGCGGCCCATTCCGCTTCGCGCCTCCCGGCGGGTCGAGGAAGGTTCCCGAGTAGATTATGGATTTACCGCCTTCCCAGGTTGCTGAGGTCTTGACCAGGCCGCCGCCATCGAGATGCACGAGATCCTCAGAGGTGCAGGTCCACACGCCCTCGATCATGTAGCATTCAGTTGTGTAGCGCCCGACTCCTGTAGTCACCTCGCTGCCCAGG
>JAHEEJ010000071.1:1543-13235 GCA_024640705.1 Deltaproteobacteria bacterium | reverse complement strand
TCGCGCCACCCGAGTCGAAGTCCTCGACGAAGCCGGTAACGGTCTTCAGCCCGAAAGCCCGGGCAACCTCGATTTCGAACGGGGCCGGATCAATGACCGTTGCCTGAAGATCGAAACGCTCTTTCATCACGTGCGCCACGACACCGGTTGATCCGCCCACGTCGAGCAGGGTTTTGCAGCTGCGCCCCTGCATTCGCGGCTCGATGAAATCGGCGCGCGCCGACGCGTAATCACGTTGCTCGTCTTGAATCGACGCCGCGTCGATCAAACGACCGTGATAGGCGCTCACCAGCGGCCGGTAGACGCCGGTGTAGAATTCGGTATAGGCTTCGGCAGTCATTGCGGGATTGAGGAAGACGAGCCCGCAGCGCAGGCAGCCGTCGGCCGTCGCGGGATACCCGTAGCGGTCTCGATGGACGAGGGTGACGAAGCGGTCAGCGCCGCAAAGGTTGCAGCGGGGTGCGCGTCGGACGGGCTTTGCCGCGTAGTCGTAGCCGAGCGACGCGATCCGTTCCTGCCGTGCTTGCGATCCGGTCTTTGCTCCCATGCGGGCGCCTAGGCTACCATCTCGCGCGAGAGGCCACCATCACGCGGGTCGCACAGCCCGGAAAGGCCTGCACACGCCGCGCATAACGCGCATGCCGCCGGCTGGCCGATCGTACCCACGCTATCTTTGACGACGCTCGAGAAATCGATCGGGCGATCGTCCGGAGAGATTGGATGACCGAGTTCGACACCAGCCAGCTGTTCCTGTCGAAGAGATTGGGGGAGGTGAGAATCGACCCCTGCTGCTTCTTCCAGGTCGACGACTACCTCCCGGACGACTTCTACCAGGCGTTGCGCGCGACGTTTCCCGACGAATCGACCTACGAGAGCGACGACTCGAAAAAGAGGGGGTTCCGCTCGTCCGTCGAGTCCGATTCGTTCGATTCCTTCTGCGACGCGAATCCGGCCTGGCGGCAGCTGATCGATTTCTTCAGTTCCGCGGAATTCAGCGCCGACGCGAGGAAGGCCCTGGCCCCCGCGCTGCTCGATGCACGCGGCGTGATCGAGCGCCGCCCGTGGCTCGACTGCACCCGGCGGGCGGTTCCGAACAATCCGCTTCGCTACATCTTCCAGGAGCCGACTCGAACGACCTTCCAGATCAGTCTGCTCCCGAGAGACGGAGTCGTCGTCCCCCACACCGACGCGCCACGCAAGTTGATCAGTCTGCTGCTCTACTTCCGGGATCCCGATTGGAAGGATTCCTACGGTGGGGCGACGGAATTCTATGCGCCCCTGGATCCAAAGCTCGCCCGCAGCTGGGCTCCGACGGATCGGATCCCGTTCGAACATTTCAAGCTGATCGGCGCAGCGGGATTCGCGCGAAATCGCTTGTCGGGTTTCGTGCGCTCGGATGCGTCCTTCCACGGCGTACCGCCGATCAGCTGCCCTCCCGGCATGGCGCGCCGCGTACTCCTGATCAACATCAAACGGC
Source organism: Deltaproteobacteria bacterium (assembly GCA_024640705.1). Classification (GTDB taxonomy): domain Bacteria; phylum Myxococcota_A; class UBA9160; order UBA9160; family SMWR01; genus JACZVU01. The sequence continues at coordinate 11,758 of JAHEEJ010000071.1, read as the reverse complement.
TCAAGTGGTCCAAACGTCACGATCCGTGAGCGGGTGGGACTCGTTCAGTCGGCGCTCGGAGCGGGCGTGTTGATCGGCCCGAGCGCGGCCTCGATCGCATCGACTTCGGGGATATCCCCCGGCTCGTAGCCGACCAGGGCATCTGCGATCGCTTTCAGGTGGACCGGAGTGGTGCCGCAGCAACCGCCGATGATGCGCGCGCCCGCGTCTCGCGCCAGGCGCGCGTAGCGAGCCATGATTTCCTCGCTGCCGCTGTAGACGATCTCGCCACCGACCATCTGTGGAATCCCGCAGTTACCCTTGGCGATCAGCACATCGGTGTCGGGTCCACTGCGGCGGTATCTGCAGATGGTGTCGATCAGCATCGCCGGCCCGGCCCCGCAATTGGCGCCGAATGCAATCGGCCGGGGATCCAGCGTCTGGATGAATTCCCGCGCCTTCTCGGGCGTGTCACCCATCATCGTCTTTCCCACCGTATCGAAGGTCATCGTCGATACCACCGGCAGTCCGACACCCGCCGCCGCCGCGACGGCGGCCTTCAGTTCGCCGAACGCGAAGATCGTCTCGATCCAGAGCACATCCACACCGCCCTTCGCGAGCGCCTGCATCTGCTCGGCGAAGGTCGCCTCCGCCTCTTCGTCCGTCAGCGTCCCATAGGGCATCAGCATCTCGCCGGTTGGCCCCATCGATCCAGCGACGACGACCGGCCGGCCGGCGGCATCGGCTGCCGCACGTGCGATCCGAGCCCCCGCCTCGTTGATCTCGCGGGTCTGGTCCTGGGCGTTATCGAGTTTGAGACGGCATCGATTCGCGCCAAAGGTGTTGGTCAAGATGATGTCCGCACCGACTTCGATGAAACTCTCGTGGACCCGCGTCACCTTCTCGGGCTCTTGGAGATTCCAGAGATCCGGGGCCTGGCCGGCCGGAAGCCCCATCTTCATCATGTTGGTACCCGTCGCTCCATCGGCGAGCAGGTAGTCTCGCTCGCCGAGAAGGTCGCTGAGCAGGCTACTCATTGGATCACTCCTGGATGATTTCGCAGCCGCCGGCGCGCCAAAGCCGTCAACTCCCCTGACAATAACCGCATTCGCGGCGGCGAGCCGCCGAAATCTGCCGATCCGTCCGTTTCGCCGCCTAAATCTGGCGTCGAGGCTCGCGAGAAACGCAACATGCCCGATTTTTTTTCGCTGGACTCGACTAGCATTCCGACATCGCCAACGCGAGTCGATGGGGGGTAAGTGCGGTGAGGTCGAGTGCCGGCCTGGCTCCGATCCTGCTGATGCTGGCTGCGAACCTGGCAACCGCACCGGCCCGGGCCGAGGTGTTTCGCGTAGGCGAGGTCGAGGGGCTCTTCGACATCAGCCTCGCCTACGGGCTGCTGGCCCGCACGGCGAGTCGCGATCGCGAGTTCATCGGGTTCGGCAACGGAGGAGACGCGGCCTCCGTCAACCTGGACGACGGCAACCTCAACTACGACAAAGGCATCGTCTCCAACGGCGTCCGGGCAACCGCTGAGCTGACACTGAATTGGAGGAACTTCGGAGCCTACGTTCGCGGATACGGCTTCTACGATTTCGAAACCGAACTGGATGACCGCAACCACTCGGCGCTCAGCAGCGATGCCGACGATCTCGTCGGGAGTGGTGGGGATTTCCATGACTATTACCTCAGCGCCTCACTCCACCCGGGCGGCGTGCCGGTGCAGGTCCGAGTCGGCAACCAGGTGTTGAACTGGGGCGAAAGTGGACTTCTGCGATTCGGCGTCGACATCATCAATCCCCTCGATCTGGTGGCCATCGCGCAGCCAATGACGTCGGCGCGAGATGCCTTCGTCCCCCAGGGCATGCTCTGGGCGGCCGCCAATCTCACGGAGACGCTCGCGGTCGAAGGCTTCTACCAATACGACTGGCAGCAAGTCCAGGACGCGCCGGTGGGTTGGTTCTTTTCAGCAGACGACCTGATCGGCGGGGACGGAACCGCCCAGGCATTTTCCGGTTTCGGCCGGTTCTCGGATCGGGGAACGGATCTCGACACCTACTTCGGGCTGGCTCCCGGAACGCTGGGATTCGACCGCAATTTCATGAAGATCCCTACGCTGGGTCGAGACAAACCCGACGACCAGGGCCAATTCGGATTTACGATCCAATCGTTTTTTCGGTCGCTGAACGGGGCGAAGCTCGCGCTTCACTTCGTCAACTATCACAGTCGCCTGCCGCTGATCAGTGGTCGAACGGCCGACCAGCAGGCCATCGACGAAACGTCGAATGCAGCTGTCGACGGGAGAGCGGCCGCGCTCGCAGTGAACGCGGGAATCCCGTTCGACGAAGCGCGCAGCATCGAAGAAACACTCACGATTGGCGGGCTCGCGAACGCAACCCGTTATTTCGCGACCTACCCCGAAGACATCCAGATGCTGGGAGTGAGCTTCAGCACCGCGACGCCCTGGACGGGCACCTTGATTTCTGGCGAAATCGCGCACCACTTCGGTTGGCCGATTCAGATCCCAAAGGAAGAGGTGCTCATCGCTTCGCTATCGCCAATCCAGTTCACCGACGTGTTCAGCCAGACTTCGCTGGGCGAGTTCGGCGCCCGGCAGGTCGTCAAGGGTTACGAGAAGGGCGACAAAACCCAATTGTCGCTCGGAATCGTTCAACTCTTCGGGCCGCTGCTGCGATCCGCACAGACCCTGGTCGCATTCGACCTCGGGTGGGTGTACTTCAGCGATCTGCCCGACGCTCATCCGGCGGACAGCGGATCCTGGGGCTACCGATTGAGCGCTTCCATGTCGTACGAGGGGGTCCTGGGCGGACTCGGTGTGCGACCGGTCCTCGTCTGGACCCACGACTTCAAGGGCACCGGAGCCGGGCCTGGGGTTGCGTTCATCGAGGAGCGAAAATCCATCACGGCTGGGTTGAATCTGAACTACAACAATCGCTGGACAGCGCAGCTTTCCTACACCTCGTTCTTCGACGGCACACCGACCAACCTGCTCGCCGACCGCGATTTCTTGAGCTTCAACCTGACCTTCTACTATTAGGATGAGGAGACCCGATGCCGTGATCGCGATTTCGACTCCGTTGCTCGTCGCGCTGCTGATCGCGTTCGCCTCGCTGCCCGCGAGCGCAGAAGTCACCGTCGAAGAGGCGAAGCGACTCGGCGCAGATCTCACGCCGATCGGCGCCGAACGGGTCGGAAACGCAGAGGGCACCATTCCCGAGTGGACTGGCGGCATCACCACGCTGCCGCCCGACTACAAACCAGGCGTCTCACACCCCGACCCGTTCGCACAGGACCCCGTGCTCTTCACGATCGATGCGACCAATTGGGAGCAGCACGAATCCCATCTGACGGAAGGCCAGAAGGCACTGCTGCGCGCCCACCCCGAGACCTGGCGAATGCCGGTCTACCGGACACGGCGGTCGGCCTCGTACCCGAGCTGGGTCTACGCTGCGATCGCCACCAATGCGGCGCAAGCGCGGCTGATCACGGAGAGCAAGGGCGGCGTCGAGAACGCGGCAGTCAGCTCGCCGTTTCCGATTCCCCAGAGCGGTGTCGAGGTGATCTGGAATCACAATCTGCGCTGGCGCGGCGTCTACGTGCAGCGCATCAACGGTCTGGCTGCGGTGACGCGGCGCGGGAAATATCAAATCGTCCTATCGACCCAGGAAATTGGGATCCCGTACGGATCCCAGCACGACACCCCGTTCAAACGCAAATATCCGAACATCATGTTCGCCATCAAATCCAAGATCATCGCACCGGCGCTGCTGGCGGGAAATGGCTCACTCGGGATCGAGACCATCAACCAGACGCACGACCCGCGAAAGGTCTGGAGCTACAGCCAGTCCCTTCGACGTGTCGTTCGCAACCCCTTCGTCGCGTACGATTTTCCCGCGGCCAATTCAGATAATTTGAGAACCGTCGACGACGCTGAGCTCTTTCTCGGGCCACCGGACCGCTTCGAGTGGAAGCTATTGGGAAAACGCGAAATCTACATCCCCTACAACGCCTACCGGATCAACAGCGACGCGGTTTCGGCCAAAGACATCCTGCTCACCCATCACATCAACCCCGATCTTTCGCGCTACGAGCTGCATCGGGTGTGGGTTGTCGAGGGACTGCTCAAGCGCGGCGCGAAACACGTCTACTCTCGCCGTGTATTCTACGTCGATGAAGACAGCTGGCAGATTGCCGTCGCCGACCTCTACGATCTGGACGGGAAGCTATGGCGGGTGGCCGAGGCGCACGCGATCAATTTCTACGAAGTACCGGTGTTATGGAGTACGCTCGAGGTCTACAACGACCTGAAGGAGCGCCGGTACCTCGTCTCGGGGCTCGACAACGCAAACACTCCGCCGATCTTCGGAGAAACCACGGACCCGCGCGGTTTCAGTCCCAACGCCCTCAGCTACTACATTCGCTGATCGATCGACGCGGAAAACAATCCAGCTGGCGCTCGCAGCCGATGCGGCCCGCGAGCGCCAGCTGGCAGATCGGATTCTCAGCTCGGATCTGGAGCGGGCGTGTTCGGTCCGCTCGGCGGCAGTTCGGGCATGGCGATCAACTCGGCGTCCACCTCACCTGTGAGAGACCCCAGAAATGCGATGATCGCTTCCACCTTCGCGTCGTCGACCGGAATCCCGAGTTGATACTCGGCCATGATGCGAATCATCTCGTCGAGTTCTTGAATCGATCCATCGTGAAGATAGGGACCCGTCTTCGCGATATTGCGCAGAGAAGGAACCTTGAACACCCGAAGGTCCGCCTCGTTGCCCGTGATCTCCTTGCGGCCGGGGTCTTCGGTCGGGTACGGCTTGATGACACCGAGTTTTTGATAGAGGCCACCGCCGATCCCCACCCCCTGGTGACAGGTCGGGCAGCCGGCTGACAGGAACGCATCGAGCCCGGCGAGCTGTTCATCGCTGAGTGCGTCGTCATTACCGGTCATGAATGCATCGAACGGGCTCGGCGTGAGCAGCTTGCGCTCGAAGGCACCGATGGCGCGCGCCATGTTGTCATAGCTGACGGGCTTTTCCTCGCCGGGGAATGCCGCTGCGAAAAGCGGCGCGTAACCCGGGATCGAATCCAGTACCGCGACCACGGTCTCTTCCGACGGCATCGCCATCTCGATCGGATTGAGCACGGGCCCCTTCGCCTGCTCTTCGACGTCCGCTGCACGCCCATCCCAGAACTGCGCGATGTGGAGAGCGGCGTTGTAGACGGTGGGCGCGTTGCGACCGCCGATTTGCTCGCGATGGCCGGTGGAAGTCGGCAGCCCGTCGACGCCATGGCGATCGAGAAGGTGGCAGGTGTTGCAAGAGACATCGTGGTTTTTCGAAAGCCGTGGCTCGTAGTAGAGGGCTCGACCCAACTCGACCTTCGCAGGTGTGATGGCGTTGTCCGGATTCGAGGCTTCAGCGGGAAGCGCACCAAAAATAGCTGTAGCTCGCGTGCGAAGCGCGCTGCGGTCGAGGCCCGGCGCCGCCGCCTCGGTTGCGGACTCGGGGGCATCGGCGACCACATCCGATCGCTCTTCTCCACCACAGCCAACGAGTAGTGCCGCGATGATGGACACCACCGAGAACATCCCACATCGCATCGCATTCCGGTTCTCGTGCGATTTTTCTGACCGGCTCATTCTCTTCCCTCCTGCGTTTGTCTGCGCCGGGACGGTGATTTCAACCACCGCGCATCCCGCAAATTCCGCAGATCATTTCCGCAGATCGCTCCGTCGAGCGGTACCCGTACGACTGCAAGAACCGCGACGATCTGGATTCAACCCTGCAACAGACATTCTAGCCGCAGAATTCAACGGCTGCGCGCGAGATCGATTGCGGCCGGGGCTTGAATCGAAGAGTGAGCGGCGTGGCCGCCATCGCCCGCGTGCCCCATCAGCGTTGCGGCGGCAATCGTCCAGAGGCCGAAGCCGATCACCAACGCGCCCACCGCCCAGCGCACGCGCCCGCGATTGACGAAGCCCATCAGCTCATTCGAGAGAGCGCCACCGGTGAGCATGATCGGCAGCGTGCCGAGACCGAAACAGGCCATCCAGCGCGCGCCCTCGAATGCGCCGCCCGCGGCGACCGCGCCTGCGAGCGCGGCGTAGACGAGGCCACACGGTAGCCAGCCCCAGATCGCTCCGAGCGCCACCAACTTCCAGGGGCGGTCGAGTGGACCCAGCCGCCTCGCAAACGGTGCGATGTGGCGCCAGGCCCTCGCTCCGATCTGCTCGACACGCGCCATTCCCATCCACCAACCGGATAGATACAGGCCCGCTGCGACGAGGAAGAGGCCAGCGAGTACGCGCAGCGCGGTGGTTCCACCCGGTCCAATCAGCGCCAGAACCGATAAGCCGAGCCCTCCAGCGAGCGCGCCGGCGACCGTGTAGCTGAAGATCCGACCGAAGTTGTAACCGCATTGCGCGAGTACCCGGCCGCGCAGCGCGTTGGTTCGCGGCACCGCTCCCGCGAGGCTCGCGGAGATTCCACCGCACATGCCGATGCAGTGCAGGCCGCCGAACAATCCGAGGAGTGCGGCGCCCACGAGCGACACATCCATTGCAGGATTCACGCGGACTCGTCTCCGGACCGATCGCGGGTTTCGGGCGCGATCGGGTCGTCATCGAACAAGATGCTGTGCGCCGCTTGATCGAGGTCTTCGAATTGGTCGTTGTTGACCGCCCAGATGAAGCCCCAGACGGCGATGCCGAGCAGCACGAGCCCGAGCGGAATCAAGACGAAGAGGATGTTCATTTCGACACCCGCACGTCACCGAGTCTCAGCGCGTTGCCGACCACCAGCAGAGAACTCAGCGACATCCCGATGGCCGCCGCATAGGGAGCAACCCATCCCATGCCGGCCAGCGGAAGGATCGTGAGATTGTAGAACAACGCCCAGGCGAGATTCTGGCGGATCACGCGGCGCGTCTTGTGCGACCAGGTCACGGCGCCGCCGAGGGCGTCGAGATCGTCTTCGAGCAGGACGGAGTCGGCGCGGGCGCGCGTCAGATCACTCCCCCCGCCCATCGCGATCGAAATCTGGGCGGCGGCGAGCACGGGGGCGTCGTTCACGCCATCGCCCGCCATCGCGATGACGGCTCCACGCGCCTGCAGGTCCCGAACGTACGCGAGTTTTTCCTCCGGGCTCGCGCCGCCGCGGGCCTCCTCGATGCCGAGGCGGCGAGCGACGCGGGTGGCGCCGGGCGATGGATCGCCGGTCAGGAGATGCGCGCGCACCCCTCTGCTCCGCAGGCGCTCGATCAACTTCGCAGCACCCGGCCGAAGTTCGTCTCGAAACCCGAACCATGCGACGGGCCCGCGCTCGCCAACCAACAAAACGGCACTATCCGCCTCATCGAAGATCGGCACGGCTGAACCGGGGATCAGCGACAGCGCCCAATCAGCGCGGCCGAGGCGGTATTCGACGCCGCGAATCCTTCCCGACAAACCCGATCCAGTCACCGCAACGGCTTCCGAGCAGGCGATCTTCGGCTCTGCGCGCGACTCCATTTCAGGTCGCACTCCCGACCCGTTCCAGCGCAAAAAAGCCCGCGCGATGGGATGGGACGAGTGCTCCTCGAGCGCGCGTGCGATCGCCACGCACTCGCTCTCGCTCTCTGCTCCAAGGGGTCGAACCGCAACCAGCTCGAGTTCACCTCGGGTCAGCGTTCCAGTCTTGTCGAAGACGAAGTCACTGATGCGCGCGAGTCCCTCCAGTACGTGCCCGCGCGATATCAACAGACCCGTACGGGCCAGGCCATTGGTGGCGGCGGCCAGCGCAGCCGGAGTCGCGAGAGACAACGCACACGGGCAGGTCGACACGAGTAGCGCGAGCCCGATCTCGAAAGCTCGATCCGGCTGCACTTGCCACCAGTAGAAGGTCACGGCCGCCGTCAAACCGAGAACCACTGCCACGAAGATTCGCGCCGCCCGATCTGCGGCGCGCACGGTTGCGGGGCGCTCTGCCTGCGCGCGGTCGAGCAGCGCGACGATGGAAGCGAGCGTACTGCTCGCGCCAGTGCGCGTGACCGATATGACGAGCGGGCTCTCGATGTTCTGGCTACCGCCGATCACCGGGTCGCCGGGCAGCCGCGCGTGAGGAAGCGGCTCGCCGGTCAGCAGCGCCTCGTCGACCGCGCTGCGCCCCTCCACGATGACGCCGTCGGCGGGAATCGTCTCGCCCTCCCGAACGCGTATCAGGTCACCCGGCACCAGCAGGCGGCAGGCGACGACTTCTTCTCCGCTCGGACCGATGCGCCGCGCGGTTCGAGGTGCGCCGCGCAACAGGCGGCGCGAAAATTCGTCCGAGCGGCGCCGCATGCGCGCTTCGAGATAGCGACCCAGCAGAAGGAAGAAGGTGAACATGCAGACGGAGTCGAAATACACCTCCCCTGCGCCGCGCCACATCGACCCCACACTCGCCAGATACGCTCCGCCGATGGCGATCGCCACCGGAACGTCCATTCCGAGTTGGCGACTCCTGAGATCCCTCAGCGCATTGGTGAAGAAAGGGCTGGCGGCATAGAAGACCACCGGAGTCGCAACGATCAAACTGACCCAATGCAGCAGAAGGCGATGGCGGTCGTCGATCCCCTGAAAGCTGCCGGCGTACAGACCGACTGCGTACATCATCACCTGCATCATGCCGAGCCCCGCCACGCCAAGCCTGCGCAGCATCCGACGCTGCTGATCGCGCGCGTATTGCTCCTCGCGATCGGGCTGGAATGGGTGCGCGACGTAACCGACCTCGGACACGGCGGCGAGCAACTCGCTCAGTTTCGCGATCGCCGGATCCCACGCGAGTTGGGCGCGGTGGCTACCGAGGTGGACGCTGACGTCGATCACACCCGGGCGGCGTCGAAGCTGGCGCTCGATCAACCACGCACACGCCGCACAACTGATCCCCTCGATCGAGAGCGTCGCGCGCTTGATGCCATCCGGATCGCAGCGCGCAAAACCGCGCTGGATCTCCTCGTCGTCGAAGGATCGCGACTCCTCAATAGAGCTCGGGCTGAGCGCTTCGGGATTGACGCCGTGACCTTCGCGATGTCGATAGTAATCGTCGAGTCCCTGATCGATGATGGCCGTCGCCACCGCTCGACAACCCGGGCAGCACATCGGACGATCGACGCCGTCGATCACGACCGAATGAGACGAACCCGGTGGCACCGCCAGACCGCAGTGGAAACACGGCTCCACCGCGTCCGCGGTCGCCGTCGCGGCGCTCATCCGCTCCCACCCATGATCAGTGGTTCCGCTGACGGGAGGTAGAGCGTGGTCGTCAGGCGCCAGGCATCGGATCCACCAGGCGCGCCCTGCGGCACCGGCGAATCGCCTGCCGGCGCCGCTTCCCGAGGAGCGAGACTCGCATACCAGCGCCCGCTGAGTTCCGCACTCAACTGCCCGCGGAAGGGGCCTGCGTCCGGCCGAACGAGTGAGATGGACCGATCGCTCGCTGCCCGCGTCGGGTGGCTGAGATCCAGCACCAGTTCTCGCACCGTCGCGAGGCCTTCCCCCGTCAGTTCGACGCGCACTTCGCCGGTTGTATTGTCGATCCTGAGTTCGGCGCGAATCGACCGCCTCTGCGCATTGGTTTCGGATTCGAGGCGGCGGTTGATCTGCGTGCCGCTTTCATACCAGGACTCGCTGACCAGCGAGTCCTGATTCGCAAACGCGATCAACACGGTCGCAACCCCTCCAGCAACCGATGCGAGGATCAGGGCGACGATGAACCACGGCCAGAAGTACCGGTACCACGGAAGTCCGGCTGTCGGATCGGAATCACTCATCCCCGGGGGCCTCCGAGTCGGCGGCCGATTCGAACGGTCGCAGAAAACGACTCTCTTTCGTGATCGAGCGAATCGGCGCGGTCACGCTCTCGACTGTGAAACGGACGGCGGAATTCGTTGCTGCGTCGACTCCCGGCGCGGTCATCAGGCTGACCGGGATCGACGCCTGGCTTCCGCCCGCGATTTCGACCTTCTTTACGCCTGAATACTGCAGCGGAACCTCCCCTTCCACACGAATCTCGTAGGTGTGCGGATGCTGTTCCATGTTCCTGATCCGCAGCGTATAGGTATTCTCGACCGATCCATCCCAACTCTCGCGATACAGACGCCCGCGATCGCGAATGATGTCCAGCCCAAGAGGCACACGCGTTGCCAGGTCGAAGCTGAGTATGCCGAACATGACCAGCAGCGCCGCTCCGTAACCCCACA
>JAHEEJ010000071.1:0-1443 GCA_024640705.1 Deltaproteobacteria bacterium | reverse complement strand
CGGCCGGCCGCCACCGTGAACACGAAGAGGGTAAACGCGGCGATCACGAGCAGGAGCGCGAGCAGCACGAAATCCTGGGGCCAGAACGTCGTCTCCCAGAACATGAACTTGCGTTCCGGTAGGTTCAACCAGATTGCCTGCCGGCCTTCCCAGCGCAGCCACGGTCCGATGTAGAAGACCGCCACCAGGACGCCGAGCGCAAAGCGCCTCAGGCTCTGAAAGCGACCCTTGACCCACAGATACTGGATCTTGCGCCAGCGTTCGTAGAGCGAAACGATCTGGAACTCGTCGGGATTCTCGGCCGGCGTTCCAGCGTTGGAACCGGCTCGAGCACCTTCATCCGCGACCTGCATAGGTAGATCCGATCAGTCCCCGCTCCCCGGGGAATTCGAAAGGCTGTAGACGTAGAGTGCGAGGAGGTGGATCTTCTCGGGCTCGAGAATCTCTGCGTGCGCGGGCATCTTGCTGTTCTTGCCGTTGCGAACCTGATTTTCGATATCCGTCACCCGCCCCCCGTGCAACCAGATGTCATCGGTGAGGTTCGGTGAACCAATTGCCTGATTACCGGTTCCCTCCGGACGGTGACAGGCCGCGCAGATCGTGGTGAAGTGAACCTTGCCCTGTTCGGCGAGTTTCGCGTCATGTGGGCGACCGCTGAGGCTCAGTACGTATTGCGCCACCTGCTTGATCCCGGGTTCACCGCCGATCGCCCCACCCATCGGCGGCATCATGCCGTTGCGACCGTGGGTGATCGTCTGCACGATCGTTTCAGGAGCCCCGCCGTAGAGCCAGTCGTCGTCCGTCAGGTTGGGGTAGCCGGCGCCGCCACGCGCGTCGGATCCGTGGCAGGCCGAACAGTTGTTTGCGAACAGCCGCCCGCCCATTTCGATGGCTGCCGGCTCGGTGAGAAGATCGGGAATCGACTGCTCGAAATAGCGCGCGTAGATGGGACCGTATTGCGACTTCGCATCCGTAACCTGGCCTTCCCATTGACCGCTAGAAGTCCAACCCAGGCTTCCCGCAAAGTTTCCCAGCCCGGGATACAGTGCCAGGTAGATCCCCGCGAAGATGATCGTGACCACGAAGAGCCAGGTCCACCATGCGGGCAGGGGATTGTTGAGCTCCTTGATCCCATCGAACTCGTGCCCCACGGGCTCGCCAGCCTCACCCGGCTTGACCTTCGCCTTGCGATTGACGTAGAGCAGCCACGCGCAGCCCAGCACGTTCAGGACCACGATGAAAATTACATACACACTCCAGCCATGGGTCATCGCTCGCGATCTCCCGCTGAAGTCGTCGTGGATTCCCGCTCATCCGCGAAGGGCAACATCGCGTCGTCCTCGAAGCGGCTCCGATTGCGCGAGCTGTACGCCCACCAACAGACGCCGCCGTAGGTGAGCATCGTCACCAGCGTGATCAAGCCCCGAAAGTCATTGATGTCCA
>JAHEEJ010000371.1 GCA_024640705.1 Deltaproteobacteria bacterium | reverse complement strand
ATCCCAGTCCGTGGTATCCCCGCTGAACTCCTCGGGGCGGGTCGAGACCGCGATTTCGGGGTCTTCGAGGCCGAGCGCCCGGTAGATCTCCTTGGTCAACTCGAAGAAGGAATCGAGCTCGGCACCCACCTGCTCGGGCTCGCAGAAGATATGGGCGTCGTCCTGTGCCATCGAGCGCACCCGCGACAGGCCGGTGAGCGTGCCGCTGCGCTCGTTGCGGTGGAGCCGGCTGAATTCCGCATAGCGGATCGGCAGCTCCCGGTAGGAGTGCTTCTGGGTCGAAAAGAGATGGCAGTGCCCCGGGCAGTTCATCGGCTTGACGCCGAGTTCTTCGTCTTCGTCGCCCTCCAGCATGAACATGTCTTCCCGGAAGAGATCGTAATGGCCCGAGGTCTTGAAGATCTCGGTCCGAAACAGCTGGGGGGTCATGACTTCCGTGAAGCCGTATTTCGGATAGAGGGAGCGAACGAAGTCGACCAGGCCGTTGTAGAGGATCATGCCCTTGGGGAGGTAGAACGGCGAACCCGGCGCAATCGAATCGGTGAAGTAGAGCTGCAGCTCCGCCCCCACGCGTCGGTGGTCACGGCGCTTGGCCTCCTCGACCCGGGCGAGGTGTTCCTGCAGTTCCTTCTCGGTCGCGAAGGCCGTCCCGTAGATCCGCTGGAGCTTTGCCTGGCTCTCGTCGCCGCGAAAGTAGGCGCCCCCGGAGTCGATGATGTTGAACGCGCCGATCTGGTCGGCTCGCTGCACGTGTGGCCCACGGCAGAGATCGGCGAACTCGCCGTGGCGAAAGATCGTGATTGGCTGGTCATCGGGGATGTCGCCGATGCGCGAGACCTTGAGTTCTTCGCCACGTGCAGCGAAGAACGCCTCCGCGTCTTTCCGGCTCATCACTTCGCGCACGAACTCCGATTTTTCGGCGAGGATCTGCCACATCTCTTTTTCGATGGCTTCGAGATCTTCGGGCGTGAAGGGGTGCTCCATCAGGAAGTCGTATTGGAACTTCTCGCTGTGGTCCGTCCGTCCGACGTCGACCTGCGCGTTGGGGAAGAGGCGCTTGACGGCATCTGCCATCACGTGCTCGGCCGAATGACGGATCACCTCCCCGGCTTGCGGGTCTTTGGCGGTGACGATCTCGATCGCCGCATCGGCCTCGAGTGGCGTGCGCAGATCGACCAGGCGGCCGTCGATGCGGCCCGCGAGGGCCGCCTTCGCGAGCCTCTTGCCGATCATTCCCGCAACGTCCAGGACCGTCGAACCCTCGGGCACCGCCAACGTATTGCCATCCGGCAAGCGGATCTGGAGTTGACTCATCGCTGGTGGAGGAACATCTGCGTTCGCAATCCCGGACGGTTCGGTGACAGAGGTGTGAACGGCTCCACTAGCCGAAACGCCTCGCCCACTATGAGTTGGTTGGCACGGGCGGTTTCGAACCGCCGACCTCCGCCGTGTCAAGGCGGCGCTCTCCCACTGAGCTACGTGCCATCATGATCCCTAAGGACGCGAATTCAATACCGATTTTGACTGCGGGTGTCAATCGCGCCAGCCTCTTCGGATCCCTCGTCCGGCGCCTGACGTTCGAAGGCCTCCACCCGAAGACGCATCTCGTCGTCTTCGACACTCAGCGGGACCAGCTCCATCTGGTCGGCGACCGCGTGCTGGAGCGAGCCCAGAAATTCGCTCGGCAATTGTGCGGCATTCAGCTCGAGAACCGCGCGACCGGGTGAAATCTCGCGCGGGATCACCGCGCGCATCTTCAGCTCCTCCAACAACACCCTGCGGATCTCCGCATAGACCCAGTGTTCCCCGAGGTTCTCCAGGATCAGGCGGCTGCGGATCTGGGGCTCCTGGCCCGGCGGCGCCAACAGGATGCCCGCACGCGTCAGGCGTTCGCGGATCCGATCGCGATCGACGAACACGCTCACGATCACCACGTATTCCATTTCGACGTCGAGGTCGGAGCCGAACAGCCGCGGCCCTTCGCCGCGGTCCTCGACGACCTGGAAGCGCGTCGCGTATTCCAGTGGATCGTTTCCGAGCATGCGCTGGAGTTCGGCGCTCTCCTCGGCTTCGGCCTGAAGGCCTTCGACGTCGCTCGTCTCGTCGTCGAATCCATCCACCTGCCGGGTCGCGAGCAGGTCCGCTGCGGTCTCCCGCACCGCTTCCATCAGGCCCTTGCGAACAGCGGCGTCGCGGGGTGAAGCAGAATCCGGTCGCACGGGCGCGACGCCCACGGATTCGACCCGCACCACGTCCAGGGCCGCCGCGATCGGCACTGCCAGAAAACCGCCGACCGCGAGCAGCGCCCCCAACCCCAGGCCGCAAAACCCCGCCCGCATCCAATGCTGAGTTCCGATACGGCTCAAATCGACAACTCCGTCACACTCCTTCCGAACAGCCCGTCGACATCGGCCAGCAATGCCGCATTGGCGCGAACTCCAGCTACACCGTTTAGTGAAAGCATCGTTTCGCTCTCGCCCGGGATGACCAGCCGGACGACCACTCGGCACTCACCGAGGTTCTTCTGGAGCAGGTCGCGAAGCGCGCGCAACCGATCGGGCGACGCTTCGTCCTCGCGGACCGTTACCTGAAGCTGCGTGGAGAGCTTTTCCTCCGCGCGATCGAGTTCGAGTACGTCCCGGACCAGGATCTTCGGTGGATCGCCGAACTCTAGCGTTCCGGATACCAGCAGCGGAATCGGCCCACTCTCGCCGTCGCCATCGATCGCGCTTTTGATCAGGCTGCCATAGCGCTCGAAAGGTGCGCTGAAAATCACGAGATCGAAGCTCCCCTGAAGATCCTCGAGCGTACCGAAGGCCATCAATTTGTTCTGGCGGGTGCGGGTTTCCCGCAAGGACGTAAGGATCCCGCCGACGCGCACCTCCCTGCCGTCCGAGCTCTCGGTATCGTCGGAAGTCAATTCGGCGAAGCGCGCGAGGCGTTCGGCGGCCTCCGCAAGTGGGTGCCCCGACACGTAGAAGCCGAGCACCTGCTTTTCGAGATCGAGGCGCTGGCGCTCGGACCACTCGGGGGCCTCCGGTAGCGACGGCACCCGGATCTCAGCGCTGCCCGCGCCGCCGAAGAGGCTTCCCTGGCCGATCTCGCGATCGCGCTGAGCGGCGGCGCCCGCTTCGAGTGCGGTGTCCAATCCGGCCCAGACCGCGGCCCGGTTTTCGTGCAGCGAATCGAACGCACCGCACTTGACCAGGCTTTCGACCACCCGCCGATTGACCCGCCGACCGTCGATCCGATCCGCAAAATCGAACAGGTTCTTGAATCGGCCGCCCTCACCCGCACGCGCCTCGAGAATCGAATCGATCGCGCCCTCGCCCACGTTCTTCACACCCGCCAGACCGAAGCGGATGCCTCCGCTCGCGACGGTAAAGTCGCGCGCCGACTCGTTGACGTCCGGCGGCAACAATTCGATTCCGCGCTGACGGACGTGGGTGATGTAGCGACCCAGTTTGTCATTGTTACCCGCCTCCGTGGTCATCACCGCGGCGAGGTATTCCCGCTCGTAGTTCGCCTTGAGATAGGCGGTCTGGAACGTGATCAGCGCGTAGGCGGTGGAGTGGGACTTCGCGAACCCATAGCCCGCGAATTCGGCCATCAGCTTGAAGACCTCTTCGGCCTTCTGGCG
>JAHEEJ010000370.1 GCA_024640705.1 Deltaproteobacteria bacterium | reverse complement strand
CTCAGCCGGGGCTACGACCCCAGCCTCTCGGTGGGATCCGCGCGGCCCGCGGTGTTTCGATCCTCGACCTACGTGTTCTCGAGCCCCGAATCGGCGGAGCGCGCGTTCGCGATCGCACTCGGGAAGGTCCACGCGATCGAAGACGAGAACGTCGAACTGATCTACTCGCGCCTCTCCCATCCGAACGCCGAGATTCTCGAAGACCACCTCGTCCCGCTCGAGGCGGGCGCGAGCAGTGCGGCCGTCTTCAACTCGGGGATGGCGGCCATTTCCACCCTGCTGCTCAGCCTATGCCGACCCGGGAGTTCCGTCGTCCACACCGTGCCCGTCTACGGTGGCACCCACATGTTCCTCTACTCGTTGCTGGAGCTCTACGGCGTCCACCCGATCCGGGTCGACGCGGGCGATTCTGCGGGCCTCGCGCGCGCAATTGCAGCAGCCGAGAACCTGGCCTTGGTGTTCATCGAATCGCCCGCCAACCCGACGCTTCGGATGACGGACATCGCGGCGGCCGTTGCTGCGGCCGGCCAACGCGCGGAGCGACCGGTGGTCGCCGTCGACAACACGTTCATGGGCCCGATCTTCCAGCACCCGCTCAAACTCGGCGCCGATGTCTGCGTCTACTCGGCAACGAAATACCTCGCGGGGTTCAGCGACATGTTGGGTGGCGCGGTGATCTCGGCAGACCCAGAACTGGTTTCGCATCTGCGCTCGACGCGCGTGATGCTCGGGAACATCCTGCAGCCCGACGAATGCTGGTTGCTCGACAGCCGGCTCGCGACCGTTTCGCTGCGGATGCACCGTCAGAGCAAGAACGCCAAGCGCATCGTCGATCACCTCGTCGATCACCCGAAGATTTCGAAAATCCACTACCCCTCGCTGTTCGACGATCCCGAACAAAAGCGGATCTACGAAGCCCAATGCGATTGGCCGGGTGGAATCTTCTCGATGGAGCTCGGCGGCGACAAGCGCAAGGCCTTCGAGTTTCTGCGCCGACTGCGGATTACCAAGAATGCCGTCAGCCTCGGCGGGATGGAATCGCTCGCCTGCCACCCCGCCACCACCACCCATTCCGAGATGACGGACGATCAATTGGAAAGCGCCGGGGTTACCCAGGGTCTCGTGCGGATCTCTGTCGGAATCGAAAACTGGCGCGACCTGCTTCACGAGTACACCGCCGCGCTGGACGAGCTCTAGATCTCAAACTGGGCGGCCGCGCGGTCCTGAAGGATCGGGCGAATCAGCTCGGCGATCAATTGCTGGTGCGCATCGGCAGCCGCGTAGATCTGGAAGTCGGACCGGCTGTCGAAGTCCGCGACGATTGCGAATTCGAAGTTGCCCTCGGCGATCGCCGCATCGTCGCCAAACTGGTAGTTGCGGATTTGCGGGATCGCGGCAGGCAGCGCCGCGAGGCCCTCGCGGACGGCTTGTTTCTGGTCGTCCGAGGTTCCCGGTTTCCAACGCATCAAGACCACATGTCTGAGCACGATCGAATCCCCCTCTCTCGAATGTTCGGACGGGTAGATCCTACCACCCAATCGCCCGGGGTCGCGCCCGCGAGTCGGCCGCCGGTGAGAGGGCAGCCGCTGCTCCCGCGATCTATGCTTCCGATCTGATGGCGGCTTCCGTTCCGGCAGACCTCGAACTCCGTATCGACGACCCCGCTGTTCGCGGCGCGCTCGAAACACTCTGCTCGTCGGTGCGCGCTGCGGGAGGCCGCGCGATGCTCGTCGGCGGCTGTGTCCGCGACGCGCTGCTGGGCCTCGCTGCAACCGATCTGGATGTCGAGGTCTACGGAATCGAGCCCGCCGAGCTGGTCGAGTTGCTGGCCTCGCATTTTCCGGTCGATCTCGTCGGTGAATCGTTCGGCGTCGTCCGGTTGCGGGAATTTCCGATCGACGTGTCACTCCCCCGCCGCGAGTCGAAGCGGGGCCTCGGTCATCGCGGTTTCAAGATCGAATCGGATCCCCGGATGGACCCGCGCGACGCCGCATCGCGCAGGGACTTCACGATCAATGCGATCGCCTTCGATCCCGAGAACGGGAGGGTCTTCGATCCATTCGAAGGGGCCGCGGATCTGAAGCGTCGCGTCCTGCGCCATACGACCGACAAATTCGCCGAAGACCCCCTGCGCGTCTTGCGCGGTATGCAGTTCGCCGCGCGCTTCGAGTTGCAGCCCGCGCCCGAGACGATCGAGCTCTGCCGGCAGATCGAGCCCGAGGGATTGGCGTCAGAGCGGATCCTCGGCGAGTGGAAGAAGTTGATCCTCCTGGGCGCGCGGCCCTCGCTCGGGCTGGCGTTTCTGCGCGACTGCGGTTGGCTGCGTCACTATCCCGAACTCGAGGCGTTGATCGGCTGCGAACAGAACCCGCGCTGGCATCCCGAGGGAGATGCCTGGACCCACACCCTGCACTGCATGGATGAGTTCGCTGCCGAGCGCATCGGGATCGAGCGCGAGGATCTGGTCGTCGGATTCGCCGTGCTCTGTCACGACATCGGTAAACCGGCGACGACCGTTCGGGAAGCAGACGGCCGCATCAGCACGAAGAATCACGGAACGGTTGGAGCCGATCTGACGCGGGTGTTCCTGGGGCGGATGACCGACGAGGAAAAGCTGATCGACGAAGTCGTTCCGCTCGTCGCTCGCCACCTGGCGCCACTCCAGTTGTTCGGCGCGAAAGCGGGTGACGCTGCAATTCGCCGCCTGGCGTGTGAGGTCGATCGCATCGATCGGCTGGTTCGGGTCGCCTACGCAGACCAGCGCGGGCGGCCGCCGCTTCGAGTCGAGCATTTCGAGCCCGCTGATTGGTTGCTGGAGCGCGCTCGAGCCCTGTCCGTCGACGATCAGCCACCGAAAGCGCTGGTGATGGGTCGCCATTTGATCGAACTCGGACTCAAACCCGGGCCCGATATTGGAGCAGTGCTCGCGGCTTGCTTCAGCCGTCAGATCGAAGGTGAGTTCAATACGCTCGAGGCGGGTCTCGAGTGCGCGCAGGCGATCATCGCCGAAACGGTCAAGACGCGAGCGCAGTAGCGCCCCGACTCAGGACAACCAGCGCCCGAGCGGTGAGCGATACAGGATGCGGATCAGCCGCTGCATGCGCGCTTCGTTCTTGAACGAGTACGGGTAGAGCCCCGCGGTGGCTTTCCCGCCGTATCGATCGATCAAGATCGGTTTGGCGTGCGTGAAGCTTCGGAGCGCGTTCGGGCCGTGTACGTGTCCCACTCCGCTGTGCTTGAGGCCGCCGAAGGGAGCTTCGAGCACGCCGTAGGTGACCGACATGTCGTTGATGCAGGCACTTCCGCTGTCGATTCGCCGCGCGAGTTCGATACCGCCGTGATGGTTTCGCGTCCAGATGTTGGCTCCCAATCCGTATTCGGTCCGGTTGGCGAGCCGGACGGCTTCGTCGAGGTCTGCGACGCGCATGATCGGGAGGACGGGACCAAAGGTCTCTTCCTGCATGATGAGCATGTTGTGGTTGACTTCGGAGAGCACCGTCGGTTCGAAGAAGAGGCCGTCGAGGTGCGGATTCCTCCGGCCACCGGCGAGCAGCTTGGCGCCCTTGGCGATCGCGTCCGCCACGTGCGCCTCGATGATTTCGAGCTGCCGATCCCAGAAGATCGCGCCGACGTCGAATTC
>JAHEEJ010000369.1 GCA_024640705.1 Deltaproteobacteria bacterium | reverse complement strand
CCCCCTGATGGCGTCGCGCTCCTAGCTGGCCTTCTGGGCTCGAAGCCCGCGGCCGATCCACAACTGGTGGCTGATCGCGAGTATGTTGCTGACCATCCAGTAGAGAACCAGTCCCGACGGGAACTGGTAAAAAATCACCGTCATCATGATCGGCATTACCGTCATCATCATCTTCGCTTGCGCGGGATCCGCTTGTGTCGGCGTGATCCGCTGCTGCAGAACCATCGACGCTCCCATGATCAAGGGAAGCACTCGAAACGGCACGCCGAGCCCGGGTATTTCAAACAGCGACTCGGGGACGGAAAGGTCGTCGATCCAACCGAAAAAGGGCGCCTGGCGCAATTGAATCGTGCTCCGCAGCGCGTAGAACAATCCGATAAACACAGGAAATTGTAGGAGCATCGGCAGGCAGCCGCCTAGCGGATTGACGCCTTCGCTCTTGTAGAGCGCCATCTGCTTCTCGCTCTGCTTCTGGCGATCGCCGGCGAATTCCGCCTGAATTTCCTTGAGCTTGGGTGAGAGCGCGCGCATTCGCTCCATCGAGCGCATCTGTTTCACGGTCAGCGGAGCCGTGACGACTCGAACCAGGATCGTGAGAATGATGATCGCGACTCCGTAGTTTCCGACGACGGAATAGAGCATCTTCAAGATCAACGAAAAGATGCGCGTCAGCGGCTCGACCCACGACCAACCGAGGTCGATCGCGTGAAACGTCCCGCCGCCGAAGGCCTCGAGCCGCTCCATTTCTTTCGGACCCATGTAGCCCCGGAACTCGCGGGCGACCGACCGGCCCGGAGGGATCACCGTCTCGTCGAACGAAAGCTGGGCGACCCCCGACACGCGCGGCTCCAACGCCGCCATGCGAACTTGTGCCTGGTTCGGGTTGTCGGGAACGATGGCCGTCAGGAAGTACGTGGTTTGAATGCCCGCCCAGTCGATTTGTCCGAGGAAGTCCTGATACTTCTCGGGCGTCTTGCCCGTGATCGATTGGAAGAAGCCGCCACCGCCAAGGCCCTGGATCGGCTTGGCCACGCGGCTGCCGTCCTCGAGGGCGGCGAGCGCCTGATCGCGAAAATCATCCGCCGGATGCTGATGCGCGGGGATGTCGATCTGGAAGCGCGGTGCGACCGAATCCATCGATTCGTTCAGCACCTCGACCAGCAGCCGGAACGAATAACCTTCGGGATCGAAGTTGAAGGTCTTGCGCAGCGTGATGCCATTTTCGCGGGCCTCGAAAGCGACCGTGGAGCCATCCTCGCTCACCACCTCGAAGACCCGATTGGCGAAATCGCCGATTCCCAGCTCGGTGAAGGGAGTCGCCAGAACGATATTTCCAGCGTCCAACCCCGTCACGAGATTGATCTGGGGTGCTGCGAGATCCGACTTTTCGCGAAATCCCTTGAGTTTCCAGCTCGAAATGCCCGCGCCGCGATTCGTCAACAGGGCGGAGTAGAGCGGGGTCTCGATCGGAATCGAGCGCTCTGCAATTTCGACCCGAAGCGGCTGCTCGCTCGGGGCTTCGGCGCGCGCTACGTGCGCAGAGGGCGCCGGTTGAGTTGTGGAGGGTTGGGGGGATTCCGCGATTGAATCAGCTGGCTCCACTTGAGTGGGGGGATTTGCTCCCATTTGGTGCTGCTTGTTGGAGTTCCCCGTCATGTACATCCAGCCAACGATCACGGCTAGCGACAGCGCACATGCGAGAACGAAATTACGATCCATCGCCTACTCGTTCAGGGATCGGGTCATAGCCGCTTCCCCCGAATGGATGACACCGCGCAAGCCGCCGAGCAGCTAGCCAGCAGCCTCGAGCCAGACCAAACTCCTCGATGGCTTCCGCCGCGTAGTGTGAACAACTGGGCTCAAAACGACACGCTGGCCCGAGAATGCGCGAAATAGAGAGCTGGTAGAGGTGCAATAGCCACAACGCCAGCCTTGTCCCGAAGCCACTCATCGGGACCCGACCGCCACGCGACGGTCTTCGCCAGGACCTGGCTTCTGGGTCGCTCGATTCAGCAAGGCTGCCACTTCGGCTCCCGAGAGGCCGCGTGCAGCAGGGCGAGCGATCACCACAATCTCCGATCGACCGGGCCATTGCGCGCGAGCATGTCGAAACCACTCTCTAATACGGCGTTTTACGCGATTGCGAGCGACGGCGTTGCCCACCCGCTTGCTGACCGTGACTCCCAATCGGTGCTGGCTCTCGTCCGAGCTTCGCGCGGTGCCGGCAGCTTGAGAGGCCATCACGACGACAAAACTGCCCGAAACCCGACGCCGCCCGGATTTGACCACGCGCCTGAAATCTTGTGTGCGCAAGATGCGGTCCGCCCGCCGGAAGCGGCCCGTTTTGGAAACCACAGACCTACTTCGAGGGGATGCTGGCTGCGAGGCGCTTGCGGCCCTTCGCCCGGCGGCGCTTCAGAATCGCGCGTCCTGCGCGTGTTTTCATTCGTGCGCGAAATCCATGCACTCGTTTCCGGCGGATACGACTAGGCTGATAGGTGCGTTTCATCGGAGGCCTTCCATTCTCTTTTGCGTTCTTTCCGAGGGTGGGAGAGGTTCGGGGGTGAGCTTTCCGTCGGGTGACCGGCTTTGCCGGCGCGCATTTGGGTTCAGCCCGTCCCGGGCATCCACTTCACTTGGGTTGGTTCGAAAGATCGTCTCTCTAAATACTCAGGGCCGAGAGCGTAGCGACCACCTCTCCTTTGCGCCAACCACCCCGAGTTCTGGCTCAAACTCGCCGACGAGAGGCCTCGGCCCGTGTTAAGATGCCCCTATCGAGATGTACGCCACTCATCCTCCGTGGAATCCAGGCTCGTCACGATCGAATCGGACAAAGCCGGAAGCTGATTCATTTCGCTCGGTTCGACCAGTTTTGTCAGATTTCAGGCCGGCTTACTGCTACTAAATATTAAGTACCTGAAAGAACCAGGAGAGATACGGGGAAACAAATGAAACTGACGATTTCAAAGAGTGAACTCCA
Organism: Deltaproteobacteria bacterium; assembly: GCA_024640705.1. GTDB lineage: Bacteria > Myxococcota_A > UBA9160 > UBA9160 > SMWR01 > JACZVU01. The sequence continues at coordinate 672 of JAHEEJ010000369.1, read as the reverse complement.
AAAGGGTCTCACCCGGATTCAATCCGTTGTCGAGAAGCGCAACACGATGCCGATCCTCGCCAACGTTCTCTTGGATGCCAGCAACAAGAAGAGCAAGACCCTCACGCTGGCTGCAACCGATCTCGAAGTGGGGATCCGAGGATCTCATCCTGCAGAGGTCGAGGTTGCCGGGAAAGTCACCGTCTCCGCAAAGAAACTCTACGAAATCGTGCGAGAACTACCCGATGAACTGGTTTCCCTTCAGGTCACCGCAAATGCCTATGTAGAGATTCGCTGTGACCGCGCGCAATTCACGCTGGCCGGTAATGCAGCGGATGAATACCCCACACTTCCCAATTTCACCTCGGGCAACACAGCACCGGTCCAGGCGCTGTTTCTCTCGGAGATGATCGATCGGACGATGTACGCGGCTTCTGCCGACGAGACTCGATACAACCTCAACGGTGTTTATTTCGAGCAATTGCCGGATGCCGGCAAGGTTCGAATGGTGGCCACCGATGGTCACCGACTTGCAATCGTCGATCGAATGCTCGGCACCGAACTGAGCGGACTCAAACCTGGGGTAATCATCCCACGCAAGGGTCTCGCGGAACTCAAGCGGTTGCTGGATGAGGAAGACGCGGACGAAGTCGAATTGGGCTTCGAGGGCAACAGTGGCCTGGTGCGAAAAGG
>JAHEEJ010000001.1 GCA_024640705.1 Deltaproteobacteria bacterium | reverse complement strand
CGCACACCTCGCGCGCGTGCGCACCGCGCTGCCGGACCCCCCGGACGAAGAGACCTTCCGGTTGCGCTTCGACCTGCTCACGCTCACCCGCAAGGGAAAGGACCACGCCCTGTTCCGCGCCGTGGCGGCGGAGCGGGGCGACGACCGCTATCTGAGCCACCTCCCCGCGACGCGCCGTTACCTCCAGAATGCCTCCAGTCGCATATCATCAAAACTCAAAGAATACAGTGACCTAAACGATCTAATTCAAGCAATACCGGAGCACTCTTGAGAGCGATGATCGTCGCCGCGGGGCTCGGAACCCGGCTGCGGCCGCTGACCGAACTGCGCCCGAAACCCGCCCTCCCCGTGCGCGGCATTCCGCTCATCGCCTACACGCTCGCGCTGCTCGCACGCCACGGCGTGAGCGAAGTGATCGTCAACTGCCACCACCTTCCCGACATCCTGATGGACGCGGCCCGCCGCCATTGCCCGCTCGACATGGAATTGCGTTTTTCGATCGAATCCGAATTGCTCGACACCGGCGGCGGCATCCGGCGCGTCGCGGATTATCTGCGCCAGAGCGATCCGTGCTTGATCGTCGCCGGCGACATGCTGCTCGACGCGGACCTGTCCGCATTGGTCGCCAGCCACCGCGAACGCCAGGACGCCTGGACGATGCTGCTTCGCGCGGGCGATCGGCGCGAGAAGGCCTTCGGGAGCGTCGGAGTCGATCCACACGACCGCGTGCGGCGCATCGGCACGCGCCACGACTTCGGCGGCGAACACCGCGCGGGCCTCTACGCGTGGGCCAATGTGGTTGCAGCCCGGGCCTTCGATGCGCTGCCCGATCGCGAAATCTTCAGCCACTTCGACGACTGGATCGCTCCCCAACTCGCTTCGGGCGCCACCGACATCCGAGCCGAAATCCTCGCCGCGAACGACTTCGTCTGGGAACCCGTGGGAACACCCGCCGAATACCTCGCCGCCAACCTCGACCCGATCGAACTCTCCTACGGGGCTGCAATCGCCGGCGCACAGCGCGCGGGCGCGCGCATCGAAGGCGACGTCGTGATCGGCGCAGGCGCCGAACTCGGCACCGGAGTCCGACTGCAACGCGCAGTCGTCTGGGACGGCGAACACGTCCCCGACGATCTCGAGGCCAGCAACGGCACCTTCGCCGGCGGAGAATTCCACCCGGTCTAATTGAACGCCTCTGCCGCAGTTTGTTTGACCGGGTTGGTTGCACGGGTTCGGTGACGGGGGGCCATCGGGCTCAAACCCCATGTCGCCCGATGGCCCCCCGTCACCGCCCCCGAGTAACGCCCTGCCGACTCGAGCGCCCAATTCGAGTGGCCTTCTCTCACGCACTGGCAACCAGCGGCTCGGTTTCAGGAGCGCGCGGAGTGACCCGGCCAACGGGACCCCCGCCAGCTGCGGATCCCGTCAAGAAACAACGGTCCTGCGCGGGCAACATGGGGTTGGAGCGAATAGCTCTCGCGTCCTGCCCCCAGAGCACAGCCCCCGTAATGAAACCTGCGCTCAACACCCACCTGAATTGGGAAGAATGAAGCTTCGCTGCTAGCCGCCGGACTTTCCGGGCGAGATTTCGCCCAACACCACGGCGTGGCTTGCGCCGGTGCAGCGCGGAAGGTGGTTCGGGATTCCGAGCAGTGTGTGGCGGCCCATCAGTGCGAACGCCATCGCCTCGGCGGCGCGGGCGGGGACGCCGGCCGCATCGAACGCGGCGATCGGCACGCCGGGCAGTGCCGCGCCGAGTGCTGCCATCAGCGCGGGATTGTCCACGCCTCCGCCGCCGACCAGCAGTCGATCCACCGGCCCGTCGATGAAATCGCGCTGCGCGCGAGCGATCGCCTGCGCGGTAAAGGCCACCAGCGTCGCGACGAGATCGTCGTCCGTGCGCCCTTCGCGCTGCGATTCGCCGACCAGGGCCTCCGCCTGCTCGGTCCCGTAGCGCTCGCGCCCGGTCGACTTCGGCGGTGGGCGCCCGAGGAAGTCGTCGTCGAGCAGGCGAGCCAGCAAGCCTTCGTCGATCCGGCCGCGACGCGCGCGCGCGCCGTCGCGATCCATCGACTCGCGACCCTCGGAGAGGATCGCAACCACGCCATCGATCAGCGCGTTTGCGGGGCCGACATCGAAAGCGATCACGTCATCCGCTCGGCCGCCGCGCGGCAGCCAGGTGAGGTTCGCGATGCCCCCCAGATTGAGCGCGAGCCGATTTTCGGCGGGATCCGAGAGCGCGGCAAAATGGAAGAACGGCGCCAGCGGCGCGCCCTCCCCGCCCGCCGCAATGTCGCGCGGGCGGAAATTGGCCACCGTCGTGCAGCCGGTCCGCTCCGCGATCAGCGAGGGGTCGCCGATCTGGAGCGTGGCCCGGAGTTCCGGGTGATGGGCGACCGTCTGGCCGTGAGACGCGATCGCGTCGATTTCGGCCAGCGGGATGCGGGCGCTCTCGGCCAGCGCGATCGCCGACTCCGCGAAGCGCTCCGCGAGCAGCACGTCGAGGGCCGCCAGCTCGCTCAGCGCGCTTCCGGGCGGCAGGCGCCCCGCGGCGAGTGCGTGAATCCGCGCCTGCAGCGATTCCGGAAACGGATCCTGGCGAAAAGCAACCAGCTCGAAGGGCCTCGGAGCCTCTCCCGCGGGCCACTCGACCAGGGCCGCATCCACCCCGTCTGCGGAAGTTCCCGACATCAATCCGATCACGCGCATTTGGCGAGCTTACCTCGTTCGCAGCCTGCTATTTAACAGCCAGCGCGATTGCCGAAATCATTCGGCCGTCCATGCCCCCTGCTTGGGGGGTAAGATTTTTCACCTCGAAGCGGAGATCCACGCATGAAGGATTCGTCTCGGGCCCAGGGTGGTCTGATCTGTATCGCTGTCGCCATCCTCGGGGCCTGGTTCCTGCTCGCCCTGCTCCAGCAGAGTTACTGGGCGATTGCCATTCCGGTGGCGGCCATCGTCTTCTTCGCGCTCGGCCTGACCTTCTGGGTCGGTTATACGATCGCAACGATCCAGGTCGAACCCGTGGACGAATTCGAACCGCCCGCAACCAGCGATCCGAGCAGCCCCTCGCACGACACGTCCCACTGAGCGGCCGTGCGCATCGCGCTGCTCACTTATCGCGGAAATATGTACTGCGGCGGTCAGGGGATCTACGCTGCCGCACTCGCGCGTGAGTGGAAACGCGCCGGCCACGATGTGCATGTCTTTGCGGGTCCGCCGCTGCCGGAACTCGCTCCCGGGATTCCGCTCCACGAGATTCCGAACGACAATGTCTTCGGCCAGGAACACCCCGACTTCTTCGACCCCGGGTCTCCGTTCTCACTCTTCAAACCGCTGAGCCTTTGGGAGCTCGGCGTCTCGCGCTTCGGCGTGTTCCCGGAAATGCACACTTTCGGGCTGCGCTTGATGTTGCGCTGGCCCCGGATCCAGCGGCGCCATCGCTTCGACGTCGTCTTCGACAACCAATGTCTGAGCTGGGGCCTGCTCGGCATCCGCGCCATGGGGGTCCCCGTGGTCTCGGTGATCCATCACCCGCTCCACATCGACCGCGAAGCGGATTTTGCAATCGATCGGCGCCTGCGGAAGCGGATCAAACGAACGCTCTACTTCCCGCTCTGGATGCAGCAGCGCGTTGCGCCGCGACTCGACAAGATCGTCACCGTCAGCCAGGCGTCGCGATCGGCGATCGAGCGCTACTTCGGCATCCCCGAGAAAGAAATCTCCGTGGTCTACAACGGAACCGATACCGAGACGTTCCGGCCGATCGATGGCATCGCAAAAGAGCAGGACCTGCTCTTCGTCGGGCGAACCGAAGACCGCAAGAAGGGCATCGGCACCATGCTCGAGGCGCTCACACTGCTGCCCGACCGCGTGCAGTTGAAGATCATCGACGGGCGGATTCCGGAGGACGGCCTGGTGCCCCGAATGATCCGCCGCTACGGACTCGAGCGGCGCGTGGTCATCGTCGATCGGATGCTCGAAGTCGGCGAACTCGTCGAACAGTATTCGAGCGCACGAATCGCGCTGGTCCCGTCCTTCTTCGAGGGGTTCGGCTTTCCGGCCAGCGAGGCGATGGCCTGCGGGTTGCCGGTGGTCGCCAACGCGGTCGGGGCGCTGCCGGAAGTCGTGGGCAGCGATGGCGAGGCCGGCTGTCTGGTCCCGCCGCGAGACGCGCGCGCCATGGCGGGAGCGATCTCCGATATCTTGTCCGAGCCCGGTCGTGCGGATCGGATGGGCCGCAACGCACGTCGACGGATCCAGCACGCATTTCGCTGGAGCGAGACCGCCGCAGAACTCACTGCTGTATTCGAGGAAACGATTCGTGCTGCTCACCGTCGATCTCGAGCGACTTAGGGTTCGCTCTGGCGAGAAGCTTCTCGACGCCGGTTGCGGCGAAGGGCGGCACTGCTTTGGCGCCCTCGAGCGCGGCGCTCACGTCGTCGGGCTCGACCTCGATCTCGCCTCCCTCAAGGCCAGCGCTCGCAACCTGAAACAGCGCGCTTCCGAATGCGATCGCCTGGGCGCGCTGATTCAAGGCAACGCCCTTCAGCTTCCGTTTGCGGACGGAACCTTCGACAAGGTCATCTGTTCCGAGGTGATGGAGCACGTCCACGATTACCGGGGAGCCGCCCGCGAGCTGGCGCGGGTCACCAAGCCCGGTGGTTGCCTGGCAATCACGATCCCGACCGCCACGAGCGAAAGCCTCTATCTGCGCGTGGGCGACGATTACTTCGAGTCTCCGGGTGGTCACATCCGGATTTTTCAGCCGCGACAGCTCGCACTCGGTTTGGCGGACGCCGGCCTGGCGACGATCGGTGTCGGATTCGCGCACGCGCTGCACACACCTTATTGGGTGCTCCGCTCCATCGCGGGCTTGCCGCGCGCGGACGAAAACGCGCTCGTGCAGCTCTACCGACGCTTCTTGCTGCTCGCCACCCAATCGCGCTTTCTCACGCGGCTGGAGGGAGTGCTGAACTACTGCTTTCCGAAGAGCTTGATCCTCTACGCTGAAAAGCGACGCTCCGGCTCGAGTCTGGCCTACTGACATGCCCCGCGCGCAATCCAACCGCTCGGACGAAGACTCGGGCCTCCCGCCCGGATCGCCGCTTCGGATCTGCTTCGTCGCCTACCGCGGAAACATGCACTGCGGGGGTCAGGGGGTGTACCTCTGGTTTCTCGCCCGCGAACTCGCCCGCCTCGGCCACCAGGTCGATGTGCTCGTAGGCCCCCCATACCCGGATGCGATGCCGTTTGTGAACCGCGTGACCGCGCTGCCCAACGAGCAATTCTGGGGCAAGTGGTTCCTCAAGGAGCGCCGCCACTTCATCCCCCAGCCGCGCCCGCTGCGCATCTTCGAACCGCTGAACTTCTACGAACTCGCCGCGAGCTATCTGGGCTTCCTGCCGGAGCCGCTGGCGTTCAGCCTGCGTGCGCTTCGCGAAGTGGCGAACCGCCTGCGAACGGGAACCCACTACGACATCGTCCACGACGTCCAGTGTCTGGGTTACGGAATTCTCGGGATTCGAAAGCTCGGCGTTCCGGTCGTGACCACGGTCCACCACCCGTTGACGGTCGACCGACGCGCATCGTTCGCGCGCGACGAGAGTCTTCGGGCGGCCATCGGGACGATGACCTTCTACCCGGTCGCGATGCAGGGATTCGTCGCGCGGAGGCTCGACGGCCTCTTCACGTCCTCGGCAGAAAGCGCCCGTGTGATCCGCCAGGACTTTCGCATCCCGCGCGAGCGGATCCGGATGGTCGCCAACGGAGTGGACACAGAACTATTTCAGCCCTCGCCCGGAGTCGAGCGGGACGCCAACGAAATCCTCTGCGTGGGCCGAGCTTCCGATCCCAACAAGGGCATTGGGAATCTGATCGAAGCGCTCGCGAGGCTTCCGCACCCCCTGCGGCTCACCCTCGTCGACGACGATCACCCGGACAGCCCCGCGCGCAAACTGGCGGCGCGGCTCGGCTGCGCGGACCGGCTCCAGATCACGGGCCGAATCGACAATGGCGAACTCGTCCGACGCTACCGGCGCGCTTCGCTCGTGGTCGTGCCTTCCCGATACGAGGGGTTCGGACTGCCCGCGGTCGAGGCGATGGCGTGCGGAACTCCGGTGGTCGCCTGCGCGGCGGGCGCGCTGACGGAAGTGGTCGGCGCAGCCGGCGGAGGCGTGCTCGTGCCGCCGGACGAGCCCGACGCGCTCGCCAGCGCGATCGCGGATCTAATGGCGCGACCCGAAATTCGCAGCATGCTCGGCAAGCGCGGGAGCGTTCGCGTCAACGAGGCCTTCGCATGGCCGCGGGTCGCGCGCGCAACCGCAGGAGCCTATGCGGAGATCATCGAAGACTTTCGAACCCGCCTGGGTCGGCCCGCCAGGATCACGACATCGGACAGCCCGGGCAGCAGTCGCGCCATGCGATCCAGCCCATTCAGCGTCGACTGAGCGACGGGAGGCGGAAGCCGGTCTACCGATCGCGACCAGCCCGGCATTCCCCACGCCATCGAAATCCCTTCGACGACGTCGAGCTCCAGCGACGCGTGGGCCTGCTCGCGCATCAACTCGATTTCGTAGCGGGTGAAGTGATCGCTCGGGACGTCGTAGTGGCGCCGCCCCCGTGGAAGCCGGCGCCCGAGCCAGGTCTCTTTGAAACGATCGAGGCCGCGGGCGACGCGACAAGAAAGCGACTCGAAGTTCGCGATCGCGAGCACCACGCGTCCCTCGCAACGCGTCACTCGCGCCATTTCGGCGATCGCCTCGAGCGGCCGGTCGAAGTGGTCGAGGGCGCCCTTGCAGATCACCCCGTCGAAGCTGGCGTCTCGAAACGGCAGCGCGTCGGACCAGCTGCGAACCCAGTCCGGCGTCCGGTCCGAGGCCTGCTCGGATTGCAGCCGGGCCAATCCCGACATCCGCTGCGACGGCTCGGCGCCGACCGCCCAAGAGCCCCGCTGAGAGAGCGCCATCGCGTCCTGGCCGAAGCCGCTGGCGACGTCCAGCACGCGCGTCCCGCGGCCCGGCCGGGCGAGCTCCAGCGTGCGCCCGGTCATCCGCGCGAAGAGGTATTCGCTGTCGCGGGTCGTTCCCGTCGGAACGACGTCGCTCATATCGCGGTCGAGATCCACCACTCTCAAGATGGGCGGATACTAGCCTGGCCGCATCGGGCCGCTGGAACTCCCGCAACTGCGGCCCTAAGCGATTGATTTCCTTTTTTTGGCGCGAACCGGCGGAATCGGCTGGGCCCTTGGGGGCGGGGCTTCGAACGGTATGCTCTGGGGATCTATGGCGGAGACGGTACCGGCAAAATCGGGTTTATTACCCAGCTCGGCCGCCGAGCCGGATGAGGCCAGCCTCGGAGGCCTGAGGTCGTTCCGGATCATCGGCCTGTCGATCTTCGCCTTCGCGGCGGTCTACGTCGTGAGCCTGGACCTGACCGAGATCATGCTCCAGCGCCACTTCGCGGCCGAGATCGAGCGGGCGCTGCTCGTCAGCCCTGCGGACGGACCGATCATTTCGCAGATCCAATTCCGGATCCAGGAGTTGGTGACGTCGTCCCAGTGGATCCAGGTTGGGGAGGCGCGCGTCAGCATCCACGTCTACGGCGCCGATGGCATCACCCCCCTCTACCTCGAAGACCGGTTCATCCCAGCCCCGGAAACGCTCGACCCGGTTGCGAGCATGACCGAGGCGGTTCGACTGCTGCCGGCCAGCTACTCGCTCGAGGTTTCGGTTCCGCCCACGGGAAATCTCGCCGTTGCGATGTTGTTCGCCTATGGGGCGATCTTGATCACCTCCCTCTTCTTCTACAACCGCGCGGTCACCGCGCGCGACAGTCGGCTGCTCGAATCCGCGTTGACCGCGCGAGAAGCAACCGCGCGGCGCACGGAAAAGATCGCGGAAGAACTCAAAGAGGTGCGCGAGCGCCTGGGCAAACTCGAGCCCACCGAGCGATCGCAAGCCGAGGCAATCCGCGAACTCCAGCACGAACGACTGGCCCTGCGCGGAAAGCTTTCCGATCTCGCGGAACGAGAGGCCGAGCTGCGACAGTCCGCAGCGCGATCGATCGAACTCGACCAGGAGCGACAGGCCCTCGAAGAACTGCTCGAAGAAGCGAGCGACGACCTCAGCAGCAAGGAAGATGAGATCCAGGATCTTCAGGCGCGTCTGAAGACGGCCTCCAAGAATGCTGGCGAAGGCCGCAGCGGAAGCCGCACGCGCGCGGTCGAACAGCTGTCTCGTCGACTGCGCACGCTCTACAAGACCGTGGAGTTCGACGATCGCGTGATTCAAGACATGGTCGCGCTGCGCGACGAAACCATGAAGCTCAAGGCCGAAGAGGGAATCAAGCGTCTCGCAGACGACTCCGAACTCGCCTCGATCCGGCGCAAGGTGGGCGGACTACCGCCGCAACTCTCGATTTACGAACTCGGTTTCGCCGGGAAGGGACGCATCTACTACAGCCGCGGTCGCAACCTTCGCTACCGCCTGTTGCTCATCGGCGCAAAGAATAGTCAGAAGACCGACCTGGAATATCTGAGTCGCCTTCCCGCGGATTAGGCGCCTGCTCCCCGCCCATCACCTGGCGCAAGGTCGACTTGAGCATCGCGTCATTCCACGGCTTGGTGACCAACGCGCAGATCCCGATCTCCCGAAGCCTTTCGGGCGGAATCTCCTCGGTCCAACCCGTGATCAGCATTCGAACGGTGTGCGGGCTCATCTCGGCCGCTCGCTCCAGCAACTGCACGCCACTCATACCCGGCATCTTGTGATCGGAAAGAATGACATCGATGCGTTGCTGCTCGAGGATGCGCAACGCGGCTGCGGCAGTCTCCACAGTGATGATCTCGTAGCCCTCCCTGTAGAGAGAGCGCTTCAATGCCGACAGGATCTGGGCCTCGTCATCGACGATCAAGAGCGTAGGCCGCTCGTGCGCGACGCCGGACCTCAATCCGCGTCCCCACCGGGATTCGCGCCTGGGAGCCATACCGTGAACACGGTTTCGACACCGGGCTCGCTTTCGGCCACGAGACTACCGCCGTGCCGCTCGATGATGTTGAAACAGGTCGAAAGACCCAGTCCCGTGCCCATCCCCACCTTCTTGGTGGTAAAGAACGGATCGAAGATCCGATCCAGATTCTCGGGCGCGATGCCGACCCCGGTGTCCTTCACGATGACTGCGACACCGCCCGCCCGGGGCTCCGTCCGCAACCAGATCGTCCCGGCTTCGCCGCTGTCCCCGATCCGCTGCTCGATGGCTTGATAGGCATTGACCATCAAATTCATGAATACCTGCTGAAGCTGCATCGGGTAGCAATGGACCTTGGGAAGATCCCGGTACTCCTTCTCGAGCACGACGAGATGTTTCATCATCGGCCAGACGATGCTCGCCGTCGAATCCAGGAACTGGTTGACGTCGGCCAACGCCGGATGTTCGCTGTCGCGATGCGAGAAGTCGCGCAGGTCGTTGACGATGTGGCGAATCCGTTCGGAGCCCTCCTGTGATTCGCGAATCGCCTTTGCGAAGTCCGAGAGCACAAAGGCGATGTTGACCTCTTTGGAAACCGCAGTGAGTTCGTCCGAGCTGCGCCGGATGCCGGCAGGGTCTCCTGCCTCCACGGCTTTTTGCAGCGCGCCGACGCCATCCCAGACGCGGTGCAGGTCCGTCATGTACTCGGCCATCTGGAAGAGATTTGCGTGAATGAAACCCATCGGATTGTTGATCTCGTGCGCGACACCCGCGGCGAGTTGCCCGATCGACGCCATCTTTTCGGTTTGCAGGACCTTGCGCTGCAACAACTTGATCTCGGTGAGATCCGAGAACACCGCGACGGCCCCGAGCTTGTTCCCGGCACCATCGGATACGGGAGCGCTCGAGATCCCGATCGGCACCGCGGTTCCGTCGGTTCGTGTGAGGGTGCTCTCGAAGCCCTTGAAACGCTCTCCCGTTTCGAGCGTCCGCGCGACGTGAATCTCGTCCTTCGGGACTCCCGCGAACCAGGGCCAGATCGGTCGCCCGCGAAGTGCTCCCGCACTCTCGCCGAGAATTTCTTCGGCGGGTGGGTTCGAAAAGACGATCTGGCCGTCCAGATCGACGACCAACAATGCGCTGTTGAGATTTTGGATGATGTTCTGGTTGTAGCTCTCGAGGTCGCGGATCCGGCGCTCCGCCACACCCTGGTCGCGCGCAGCTCGCCAGCGCTGAATCTGTTCCAGCGCGACCACGGGGAGTACGTCCGCGAATTCCTCCCCGGCCACCACGCAATCTGCGGCGCCCCTCTTGAAGGCTTCCAGCGCGGCGTACTCGCTCTTGTCGTGGTTTACGACGACCACGGGCGGGCCCGCCGAGCTCAATTGCTCGAGCAGTTCCCAGCATTCGGCACCGAGGGCGGATTCCACAACGATCAGATCGACCGATCCATCGCGACATCGCGCACGGCAGGCAGCGGCGCTGTGCAGGACTTCGACTCGCGCTTCGGGACCCAGTCGCCGTAGCGCCGAGAGCGGATCCACTGCCGCGGATTCCACGGACCGCACGACGATGATTTGGACTTCGGCACCCGCTCGCTTCACGTGGCTCACTCCTACGGGGGGCAGGTCGCCTGAACAACGGACCGTGAGACCATGGTGCAGAGATGCGGAGGCCGAGCCTACCGGATCGAGCCCCGCTCCAGCAAGCGCGAAGCGTGAATCTCCCGCCCGAATGACTGCGCGCTGCTGGCGAACGCGTCCGAAGCTCGAACACATTGCCCGGAGGGATCGCGAGAGCGTTCAGCTGTCCCCGCTCATCTCGTAGCGTTCCGAAGTCGAAGCGGCCGCCGATGGTTCCGGCTGAAAGCGGCCTCCCGCGGAAATGTCGTGCTTGGCGAGCTTCCGATACAGGGTGCTGCGACCCACCCCGAGAATCCGTGCAGCAGCACTGACATCTCCCGCACATTCCGCCAACGCTCGCTCGAGCGCGCACCGCTCGTAGGCGTCCAGGGAAATCGGCAGATTCGCCGGAACGGGCACCGAACTCGAACGGTAGGTCGGACGATTGATCGCGAGATCGGAAACGCGCAGCCGCGGTCCGGGGGCCAACGCCATCGCCGACTCGATGCTGTTCTCGAGCTCGCGGACGTTGCCCGGCCAATCGGATGCGATCAGCAGCTCGAGCGCCCGCTCGTCGATCCCCTCGATGCGAGAATTCTCGTCTGCGTGCTTGCGCAGAAAATGGTGGACGAGCAGCGGAATGTCCTCGCGTCGCTCGCGAAGCGGTGGAATCACGATCCGAACCACATTGAGCCGATAGAAGAGATCCGTTCGGAATCCGCCCTCTTCGACCATTGTCGCGAGGTCGCGGTGGGTGGCAGAGACGACCCGGATATCGACGGGCACGGAGTTCGCTGCGCCCACGGGCCGAATTTCCTTGTGCTGCAGGGCACGCAGCAATTTCGCCTGGACGTGCGGCGGGATCTCGCCGATCTCATCGAGGAAGAGGGTCCCTCGATTCGCGATCCGAAACAATCCTGGCGAGCCGACCGCACCCGTGAAGGCGCCCTTCTCGTGACCGAACAACTCGCTTTCGATGATCGTCTCCGGCAGGGCTCCACAATCCACCGGGACGAAATCGCCCGAAGAGCGCGGGCTGCTGGAATGGATCGCATAGGCGACCAGTTCCTTCCCGGTCCCGCTCTCGCCCTGGATCAGAACGTGGCTTTCGTTGTGCCGGAGGCTGTGAACCTTGCTCGCCAGAGTCCGCATGGCCCGCGACTTGCCGACGAGCTGCGGAATCGAAGAGCGCGCGCGCAATTCGTCCTCGAGTTGACGGTTGCGGCGAACGAGGCTGCGCCTTTCGATCGCCTTGCGAACGGTCGTTTGGATCCGGTGCACATCGTCGAATGGTTTTTCGAGATAGTCGAAGGCGCCTCGCCGAATGCAGCCCACGGCACTCTCGATGCTGCCGTGGCCGGTCATCACGATGACCTCGACTTCGGGGCGCATGCTCTTGATCTGCTCGAGCAATTGAAGCCCGCTGACCGGCCCGAGCAGGAGGTCCACGAGCACCGCGTCGAGGCGAGGATCGGTTAGATAAGGCTCCGCCTCTGCCACGGATTCCGCGAGCGCGACCTCATAGCCGACCCGCTCGAGAACCCGCTTCAACGACCGGAGCAGCAGCACCTCGTCGTCAACGAGAAGCACGAAGCCAGCCTCATCCGGCGGGGAATAGTTTTGATCGGCGGATCCCGCACTCGAGGCTGCCATGACAGCTCTATCGGTTTCGAAATCGAGACGCTTGAATGGTTCGGCAGGGCTCTCTAAGATAGGTGCGCCCCCCTCCGCCAAGCGGAGGCAACCTCACTGCGTGAATCCAACATCCTCGTCGTTGACGACGAGGAACTCTATCGGCGAGCCCTCGAGCGCATCCTCGTTCGCGTAGGCCATCACGTCGCCACGGCGCGCGATGCCACATCTGCGCTCGAAATCGTCTCGAGCCAGCCGATCGACCTGGTTCTCGCGGACATCAAGATGCCCGGGATCAACGGCCTCGAGCTGGTGCGGCAGATTCACGAGTTCGCCCCGGACCTGCCCTGCATCGTGATCACGGGTTACGGGAGCCCGGAGAGCTCGGTCGAGGCGCTCAGGGCCGGTGCCTACTGGTACCTGGAGAAACCCTTCGACCAGGGCCACCTCGATGTGGTGCGTCGGCTCGTCGAGCAGGCCATCGAGCACGGCCGACTCAAGTCCGAGAATCGGCTGCTCCAGGGCCAGCTCCGCTCGAGGTACCGCTTCGAGAACATCATCGGCTCGAGCGCAGCACTGCGCAGCGTGCTCGAGACCGTCTCCAAGGTGGCCATGACGGAGAGCACGGTTCTGATCACCGGAGAAAGCGGAACCGGCAAAGAACTCGTGGCGCGTGCGATCCATTTCAACAGCAAGCGGGCGGACAAGATGTTCGTCACCGTCAATTGCGGAGCGATTCCGGAAGAACTGCTCGAATCCGAACTCTTCGGCCACGTTCGCGGCGCCTTCACCAATGCCGTCGCCAATCGCGAGGGGCGATTTTCCGTTGCCCACGAGGGCACGATCTTCCTCGATGAGATCGGGGACATGAGCTCCACCTTGCAGGTGAAGCTGCTGCGGGTGCTCCAGGATCGCACCTTCGAACCCGTCGGCTCGTCCAAGACCCAGAGCGTGGACGTGCGGGTCATCGCCGCGACCAACCAGGACCTCGAGGATGCGATTGCCGAGCGCCGGTTCCGAGAAGACCTCTTCTACCGACTCAATGTGATTCCGATCGTGGTGCCTCCGCTTCGAGAGCGCAGCGACGACATTCCGCTGCTCGCTCAGCACTTCTTGAACATCGCCAACGAAGGCCGCGGCAACGAGGTGGTTGAATTTTCGGACGAGGTCATCGAGCGAATGACCCGTTTCAATTGGCCGGGAAACGTCCGCGAACTCGAAAACCTCGTCGAGCGCCTGGTGACTCTCTGTTCCGGTCGCGAGATCGTTGCGAGTGACTTGCCAAAGTCACTCCAGGCGAGCTGTCCGCCACCGCCCACGGCGCCGCAGATCCCACCGCAAGGACTGAGCTTCCGCGACGTAGTCGACCAGTTCGAATCGGACCTGATCTTGCAGGCACTCGAGATCACCCATGGCAACAAGAACCGCGCCGCACAGCTGATCCGAATGAATCGGACGACGATGCTCGAAAAAATGAAGAAGAAGGGTGTCAAGTTCGATGGAGCATCGCGCGATTCAATGGATACAGAAGGAACTGCCCGCACGCGGGCCGAGCGCCAGAGTGGAGCTGGCGAGTTCGCAGAACGGGATGCCGGATCCGAGACAGGCGACATACCGGATCCCCAGCGTTCGCACTGAACCCGCAACGGCGGATCTCGGATCGCGGGCGAGCGGCACAGCACCGGCAAAACGCTGACGGTTTCGTAACCGTTCCGCGTCCCAAGCGTCGAACCCCTGACGCTGTTGCGCGCGGCTGAGATCGACTGCCGCCATCGGCGGCACGTGAATCAACCTAGTTCCAGACTCCTGCGATTCGTTTTGCCCCGATCGAAAAGCTAGCGGAATCAAGCACCTGAGCAGGCTCGAGTGCATCTTGCCGCAGATTTGCGCGCGGCCGTTCACGCTCGACTTCGGCATTCCAACCCGATTGGCACAGCGCGTGCTTCTCTGCGCAACCAACGGGCATGAGGCGGCAACTCGCCGAGTGCCCCGGGGCCCGAAGCATTCCGTCAGCCGAGGAGAGGAATTCATTCATGGAAGGTCTGCTCAGAGAAGCCAAAGAACAGAGTTCCGAGGTCCCCCCGTTGCTCAAAGAGCAGATCGTGCTCGAGCACACGCCGCTGATCCGTTACATCGTCAATCGCATCGCGGTTCGACTGCCCTCTCACATCGATCTCGACGATCTGCACAATACGGGCGTGATCGGTTTGATGGACGCGATCGACAAGTACGACCCCGAGAAGAACTGCAAGTTCAAGACCTACGCAGAGTTCCGCATCAAGGGTGCAATTCTCGACCAACTCCGCTCGATGGACTGGGTGCCGCGCAGCGTTCGCCAGAAGAGCCGAAAACTCGAGCGCGCTTACGGCGAGGTCGAGCAACGCCTGGGACGTACCGCGAGCGAAGACGAGGTCGCGGATTCACTCGGCATCCAGATCGATAAATTCCATGAACTCCTCAACCAGGTGCGCGGTATTTCCCTGGTGAATCTCGAAGAAATTCGTGGAACCAACTCCGACGGCGATCGCACGGGCACCTTCAGCGACATCGTCGAAGACGTGAATTCCGAGAACCCGTTCGCCTCACTCAAGCTCGCCGAGAGCAAGCAGGTGATCGCGGATACGATCGGGACGCTTCCCGAAAAGGAGCGCCTGGTCATTTCGCTCTACTACTACGAAGATCTCAACATGAAGGAAATCGGATCGATCCTCGGCATCACGGAATCGCGGGTCTGTCAGATTCACACCAAGTCCGTACTGCGACTGCGAGCCAAGCTCAAGGGGATGCTGGATCGCTAGGCGATCGACCGAGGTGGCCGACTCCTCAGCCCCGCGAAATCAGGCGGATTCCTTCTCGTAGCGGACGACGACGACCGTGATGTTGTCCTCACCGCCGCGCTCGTTTGCAAGATCGACGAGTTGCTCGCAGATCGTGTCGAGGTCGCTGCCGGTGTTCGCAGCCTCGGCAATTTCTTCGTCGTGGACGAGACCGGTCAGACCGTCGGAACAGAGCACGAAGAGATCCCCAGGAGACGAGGTCAACTCCGCCAGATCGGGAGCGACCTCGCGCCGCACACCGATCGCTCGGGTCAGCACGTGCCGGTGCGGATGTTCGCGAGCGGCCAACTCCGTGATCTCGCGGCGTCGAACGAGTTCGCCGACGACCGAGTGATCATCGGTGAGTTGTCGAATACGGCCGCCACGGACCAGATAAGCGCGGCTGTCTCCTACGTGTGCGAGCGCAACCCGACCCTCCACGGCCAGCAGCGAAACGAGCGTCGTCCCCATACCGGAGTATTCGGGCTTGGCCTGAGCGGCGACGTAGATCTCCCGATTCGCGGCGGCGATCGTGCATCTCAATTTTTCGGTGAGCGTCGCCGCCGAGCCTTCGAGGGCTTCGAGCGCGGCCACGGCTGCTTCGGCGGCGAGTCGGCTGGCGAGCTGGCCGGCCTTGTGGCCCCCCATTCCATCGGCGACGACGAAATACCCCAATTCCGCGGCGATCGCGTAGCAGTCCTCGTTGGCCCGACGTCGGCGGCCAACATCGGTTCGGGCGGCTGATCGGAGTATCATGCGCTCTGGGGGCCCTCACAGGGTGTGCCGGTCCGCCGGTCGACCCACGCGGCCGGAGGCGGAATACTCTCCCCAGGGTTCATCGGAATGAGGGGGAGCCGCCTTGACCCCGCCGCTCGGCGCGCACGGGTCGACAAGGGCAAAAAACCATTCAATTCCAGGGGATCCGCCGTCGATACTACATGTCGAGGAGCGCTGGGCCGAGCAGCACCGTTTTGCACGACGCACGCACCTGTGGGGGGGACCATGCCGAAGACGATTTTATTGGCTGACGACAGCGTCACGATCCAGAAGGTCGTGGCGATCAGCTTCGCCAGCGAAGACGCCACCGTCGTGACCGTCGACAACGGCGACGATGCGATCATCAAGACCCAGGAACTCCGCCCCGACATCGTGCTCGCGGATGTCGTGATGCCCGGCAAGAACGGCTACGAGGTCTGCGCGGCCATCAAAGCCAATCCCGAGCTCGCGCACATTCCGGTGTTGCTGCTGACCGGAACGTTCGAAGCCTTCGACGAGCCGCGCGCGCGCAGCGTGGGCTCGGCGGGCCACATCGCCAAACCCTTCGAAGCGCAATCCCTCGTCGCCCAGGTCCGAAGCCTGATCGAAGCAACCGCGGCAAGCCCGCGACCGACTCCAGCACCTGCCGTAGAATCGCAGCCCGATCTGGCTGATGATGCAGGCGCTTTCGACTTTTTCGACGACGAGATGGGCGCGCCCGACATCACGCCCGCGCAGACCTCTCTCGACGATGGAAGCGATCTCGAGTTCCAGGATCCTGCCAGCGATTTCTCCTTCGGCGACGACGACCTCGGCGCGCCCGCAGCGGTGCCGAAAAAACCGGCGCCCGTCACGCCGGCAGTCGCGATCCAGGCGGAACCCGTCGCTGTCGATGCCGCCAGCTCGTTCGGCAACGCCGTTCCGTTCGGCGTCGAACTCGAACCGGCGCCCACCGCCGCAGCGGATCTGGTCCTCGATGACGATGGCCTCGACGATTCGCTGGCCCCGGACGCCAGCCGCAGCGGTGACCAGCCCTTCGACTTCGCGCTTGCGGAAAACCCGACCGATCCGCTCGCCGATCTCGACCTGGTGCCGCCTGTGGATGCCAATGACTTTGCGCACGCCACCGTGATCGATCCGCTCGGCGCATCCGGCTACGACGTCTCGTCATCCGATCTCGGGCCGCCGATCACCGATACCCGGCCCAGCTCGCCTCCGATCGAGACGCCCCGCGCGGATGAAGCGGAGATGACGGTGCTGGCTCCCGAAGCGCTGCCCGAAACCAATGCGGGAGCGGATACGGACCCGTTCGAATCGGCCCCGCTCGCGAGCGACCTCACCACGGTCGTGAGCCATGACCCGGTATACGAGGGCTTTAGCGCGCCGCCACCGGTCGAGCCCGTCGCAGTCGCGGTGGTCGAAGAGGCGCCCGCCGATATCGCCGCCGACCTCTACGCAGCGCCCGCTCCGGGCAAGGCTGCCGAGCCGGCCGCCGATCGGGCGGAAGCGCTGATGGCGTCGATCGGGCCCGAATTGCGCCAGCAACTCCACGACACCCTGGAGAAGATTGCCTGGGAGTCTTTCGGGGAACTCACGGAAGCGATCGTCCGCCAGTCGGTGGAGCGGGTCGAATCGATCGCCTGGGAGGTCATCCCGCGGATGGCCGAAACCCTGATCCAGGAAGAGATCCGCAGGATGAAGTCCGAGCCCGAGGAGGGCTGATCCGGCCGCCGATGGGCGGGACGGACTCCGATCGCCGATTCCCCCCTCCGATGCGCCCCACCCTCGCGTTTGCGATCCACTGAACCGCTCGCGTTCGCTTCGGCTATCCTCGACTTCCCCCGCCCGGCCCCCGGGGTGTCCGACGGCGCGCGCTGCGCGTGCAGCGTCTCGCCATCACAACGGGCCGATGGAGCTCACATGGGTTTTCCGCCGGCCCTCCCGCCGGAGCGAACCTGGTTTCCGCTCGTCGAATTGGCGGTCGGCGAGGACATCGGCGCCGGCGACGCGACGACACCCCTGGTCGTAGAGGCCGGCCGCCAGGGCTCTGCGATCATCGAAGCCCGCCAGCCCCTGGTCGTGTGCGGACTCGAGATCGCGTTCGCGGTGTTTCGCGAAATCGATGCCCAGCTCCAGCTTCGAACCCTGATCCGCGACGGCGAGCAGGCGGAACCCGGAGACATCCTGGCAACCGTACAGGGAGATCTGCGCGGCATCCTCGCCGCCGAACGAACGGCGCTGAATTTCCTGATGCGAATGTGCGGCGTCGCAACCTGGACACACCGTTTTGTCGACGCCGTGAAGGGCACGGGCGTTCGCATCGTCGACACGCGCAAGACCCTGCCCGGCTGGAGGGGCCTCGACAAATACGCGACCGCAGTGGGCGGCGCCACGAACCACCGCGTCGGCTTGTACGACGGCATCTTGCTCAAGGACAATCACGTCGCGATCGCCGGAGGCGTGGGGCTCGCGGTCAAAGCCGCGCTCGCCGCCGCGCCCGCGAACCTGCGGGTTTGCGTCGAAGTCGAGAGCGAAGCGCAAGCGATCGAGGCGGTCGAGTCGGGCGCCGACTACCTGCTGCTCGACAACCGCACGCCGGCCGAAATGCGAGCCATCGCCGCACAACTCGCGGACCGCGCCCAGCTCGAGGTCTCGGGCGGCGTTCACCTCGGCAATGTGCGTGAAATCGCCGAGACCGGCGTGCATCGCATCTCCATCGGTGCCCTGACCCATTCTGCACCCGCGGCGGATGTCGCGCTGGAAATCGAGGACGTGGTCGCCAAACCAGGGAGGGCTCCCGCGTGACGGGCGGCCCGGCGCGCATTCTCGATGCTCTCCGCCGCGCCGGTGGTGAAACCTGTTCAGGTGAAGTGCTCTCGTCCCGACTTGGGGTAACGCGCGCACAGGTGTGGAAACACGTCGAAGCGTTGCGAGCTCGCGGCTACACGATCGATGGCGATCCGGGCGGCGGCTATCGACTTGCCGAGATTCCCGATCGCCTCTACGTAGAAGAGATCCAGACCGGCCTGGAAACCAGCTGGCTCGCGACGGAGATCCACTACTTCGAGACCGTCGATTCCACCAATCGGGTCGCGCTCGATCTCGCGCGATCCGGCGCCGCCCACGGAACCACCGTCGTCGCGGATCAACAGACGGCCGGGAGGGGCCGCCTCGGGCGCTCCTTCTTCTCTCCCCCCTCCGCGAACCTCTACACCTCGATCGTCCTGCGGCCCAGAATCCACACCGCAGAAGCACCGAGCTGGATCCTCGCAGCGGCGGTTTCCGTTGCCGAGACCATCGAACAGACGCTCGGAAAGGCGGGCGATGTCTCGATCAAATGGCCGAATGACGTGCTGCTCGGCGGCCTCAAGACTTCTGGAATCCTGATGGAACTCGGCGCCGAGGCCACCCGGGTCGACTTCCTGGTGCTCGGAATCGGCGTCAACCTCAATGTCGACCGCAACCAGTTCCCCGACGAGTTCCGAGACCGCGCGACGAGCCTCGCGAGCCACAGCGGTCGCCCCGTCGATCGATTGGCATTCGCGAGGCGTCTGTACGGTAACCTCGAAGGGACCCTGGACGTTTGCGCGGACCGCGGCTTCGATGGCGTGCGCGACAAGTTCGATGCGCGCTTCCAGATGCGCGGCCAGCAGGTCAGCGTGCTCGAACTCGACGGTTGCGAACGCCGCGGAACCGCGCTGGGCATCGACGGCGATGGCGCGTTGCGTCTCCAACTGGAAACCGGAGACGTGATCCGGGTGATCGCAGGCGATGTAACGCTGGCCAAGGAGAGCCATTGACCACCCTACTCGCCATCGACATCGGGAACACGAACGTATCCCTGGGAGTTTTCGACTATCCCGCCAGCGGCGCGGCCACGCTTTCCGAACACTGGCGCATCGGCACCCATCGCGAGCAAACGTCGGATGAGACCGCACTGACGGTGCGTGAGCTGTTTCGGCACGTCGATCGCGATTGCGGGGAAGTCACGGACATCGTGATCTCGAGCGTGGTGCCACCGCTGCTCCCGATCTGGGAGCGGGTCTCGACCAAGCTCTTCGGGCGCCCGCCCCTCGTGGTCGGCCCGGGCATCCGCACCGGCATCCCCGTGCGTTACGACAACCCACGCGAGGTCGGCGCCGATCGGATCGTCAATTCACTGGCCGCATTCGAACTGCTCGGAGGCCCGGTGATTGCGGTCGACTTCGGCACGGCGACGACCTTCGACTGTGTGTCGAAGGACGGCGAGTACCTCGGCGGCGCCATCTTCCCGGGGATCCACACCTCGATGGCCGCGCTGTTCGAGCGCGCCTCGATGCTCCACCAGGTCGAACTCGTGCGTCCGCGCAGTGTGATCGGAAAGACCACGACCGGGGCCCTCCAATCCGGGCTCCTCTACGGATTCGCAGGAGTCGTGGACTCGATGGTCGAGCGAATTCGCGGCGAACTCGGAGCCGACGCCCGGGTGGTCGCCACCGGCGGGCTCGCGGGCCGGGTTTCCGCCGAATGCAGAGTCATCGATCGAGTCGAGCCCTTCCTGACACTGGAAGGCCTCAGGTTGATTTTTGAAAAGAACCGGTCCAATTCATAAGCCGCTCGAAGGAGGCCCAGATGAAAGACGTGAAGGTCAACGATACCCACTGCTTTGCACTGATCGGACACACAGGCGATGGCAAGACTTCGCTCGGCGAAGCCATCCTGCATCGCGCGGGCGCGACCACCTCGTTGGGAATCGTCACCGAAGGGACCTCACACCTGAGCACGCTTCCCGAGGAGAAGGAGCGCCAGTCCACCCTGACCTCATCCGTCTTCGGCTTCGAATGGTCGGGCAAGCACCTCACGCTCGTCGACACTCCAGGGGATTCCAATTTCCAGGCCGACGGACGCATTGCACTCTGCGCGCTCGACGGAGCGATCCTGCTGGTGTCCGCGGCCTCCGGACCCAAGGTGGGAACCCAGCGCATGTGGAAATTCTGTCGATCGAAGGAGATTCCGCTGCTCGCGTTCGTCAACGCATTGGACAAAGAGCGAAGTGACTTCCCGGCCATGATCGACGCACTGAAGCAGTTGGGTGCCAATCCGGTGGCCGTCAGCCTGCCGATCGGCCACGGCGACGACTTCAAGGGCGTCATCGACCTGCTGAAGATGAAGGCGATGACTGCGTCCGGAGAATCGGAGATCCCGAGCGAACTCGCAGAAGCGGCCGCCGACGCACGCGCGCAACTCGTCGAGGCCGTAGCCGAGTGCGACGATTCCCTGCTCGAGAAATACCTCGAAGAGGGCGAACTCACGGATGCGGAAGTCGCAAAGGGCCTCGTCATCGCGACCCACGGCCGTCAGGTGACGCCGGTCTTCTGTGGCGCGGCGCTCTCGGAACTCGGCGTCGAAACGCTCATGCAGGGGGCCATTCAACTGCTGCCTTCGGCCGCCGACCGCAGGCCCTGGAAGGATGCCAACGGTGAACCCGTGGCCGCCGATCCCGATGCGCCGTTTGCGGCAGTGGTATTCAAGACCGTCATCGATCGCTACGCGGGGGCACTGTCGGTGTTTCGGGTGGTCTCCGGAACCGCGCACTCGGACTCGAACGTGCTGAACCCCACGCGAGATCAGCGGGAGCGCTTCGGCAAGCTCCAGCTGCTGCGGGGCATCGAACACGTGGAAGTCGATTCAGCCGGCCCGGGCGACATCGTCGCCGTTGCGAAGCTCAAGGACACCCACACGGGAGACGTGCTCACGGCGGAAAAAGGCGCCCCCACGCTGCGTGAGATCCCGATTCCGCAGGGTGTCATTTCATACGCCATCTCAGCGAAATCAAAGGGGGATGAGGATAAAGTTTACGCCTCGCTCGGCCGACTCGTGGAGGAAGATCCGACCCTCCACCTCGGCCGAGAAGCCTCCACCGGCGAGTTCCTTCTCACCGGGATGGGCGAGCTTCACGTCCGGATCACGATGCAAAAACTACAACGCTTGTTCGGGGTCGATGTCGAGCTGAAGAGACCGAAGGTCCCCTACCGCGAGACCATCACGCGCCGAGCCGAGAACGTAGAGGGAAAGCTCAAGAAGCAGACCGGAGGCAAGGGGATGTTCGGCGTCTGTTACCTCACCGTCGAGCCGAAGCCCCGCGGGGAAGGAATCGAGTTCGTGGACGAAATCAAGGGCGGCTCCATCCCCAGGAGCCTGATCCCGGCTGTCGAGAAGGGGATCTACGCGGCCTGCGAGGCCGGACCCCTCGCCGGCTACCCGGTCGTCGATGTCCGGGTCCACTGCATCGATGGCAAACACCACGCCGTGGACTCGAACGAGATGGCGTTCAAGCTTGCGGGGTCTTTTGGCCTCAAGGCGGCCGTCCAGAAGGCGAAACCGGTCCTGCTCGAGCCCGTGATGGACGTCGAAGTCTCGATCCCGGGAACCTTCGTGGGCGACATCATGGGGGATCTCTCGAGCCGGCGCGGCCGGGTCCAATCGAGTGAAGCGAAAGGTTCGACTCAGGTCATCCAGGCACAAGTGCCGATGTCAGAGATGCTCGAGTACGCGAGCCAGCTGACGAGCATGACCGGAGGACAGGGGGAATTCCACATGGAGTTCTCCCATTACGACGAAGCACCGAGTCACATCAAAGAGAAGGTCATCGCCGAGGTCGGGACCGCCGCGGCGGAGGGTGCATAGCCGGCCGGAGGTCGAAGGCCGGCCTTGGGTCGGGGCACGCTGCCCCGGCGAGAATGCGGGGAAGCGCGTCAATGGAGCGACAGGCGAAAAAGATCCGCTTGACCCTGTCCAAGCGCGCAGAGCGCTATGCGCGGCAGGACGCTCCGCGAGACACGCGCCTGATGGCGGCGAAAGGCGCCCTGCCCCTGCCCGCAATCGAACTCGCCACCGTGCTCTTCGCACTGACACACGATCCGGACGCCGAAGTCAAATCGACCGCGCGCGACAGTCTCGAAAGTCTGCCCGCAACCATCACGAACGCCGTGCTGAGCGGCCCGAGCCATCCAGCCCTGCTCTCGTTTTTTGCAGGCTGCCGCGCGGACAAATCCGACCAGCTCGAAATGATCGCCCTCAACCCCGCGACCGACGATGCGACGATTGCAAAGCTCGCCGCCTCGCCGCACAAGAAGGTCGTGGAGATCATCTCGAACAATCAGGACCGCATACTGCGCGCACCCGAGATCGTCGATGCGCTCGGCACCAATCCCCTCACGGGGCGCGCAGTCATCGAGCGGATCCTCAATTTCATCGGAGCGAGTGAAGTCGCCGAGAATCTCGACGGACAGCGCGACGAATCGGCAATCACCGACCAGGAAGCCGAAGCCGCGCTGCGCGCGGTACTCGGCGACGAAATGGGCCACTACGTCAAACAACTCGTCGAGGAGAAGGGCGAGGACATTACCGAGGAACAGATCCAGGAACTCCAGCAGGGCAACCTCTTCCAGCTGGTCCAGCAGATGACCGTCTTCCAGAAGATCCAGATCGGCCGAATGGGAAACAAGGAGGCGCGCAGTCTGCTCGTACGGGATCGCAACAAACTCGTCGCAATTTCGGTGGCCACCAGCCCCAAGATCACCGAGTCCGAAATCATCGCGATCGCGCAGTCGCGCAACGTCTGCGATGAGGTGTATCGCGTAATTGCGATGAACAAGGATTGGACGCGCAACTACCAGATCAAACTGGCCCTCGCCGCGAACCCCAAGTGCCCGCAGTCGATGGCGGTGAAATTCGTCAATTACCTACAGGACAAGGATCTGCGCAATTTGATGCGAAGCCGAGACGTTTCGCGAGTCATTTCCACTCACGCCCGCCGCATATTGTCCAGGAAGGGGAAGGTCTGATGGCCAAGATGAACTCCGACGAGACCGCGGTAAACGCGCGAATCCTCTACTGGGGGATCGACGGAGCCGGCAAAACCACGAATCTACAGTCGATCCATCGCAAGCTCAGGGCGGATCACCGCGGGGAGATTCAACGCGAAGCCACCCTGATCGATCCGGCGGTCGAATACGAAACCCTGGCCATCGAACTCGGCGAAGTCGGAGGGTTGAAGACCCGCATTCAAATGATCGCCGTCCCGGGCGGCTCCAATCAGGCGCCCACCCGAAAGCAGCTGCTCGACCAGGTAGACGGCATCGTGATGGTGGTCGATTCGCAAAGAGAGCGCATCGCAGAAAACGCGTCGAGCCTGGCCGAACTCGGCAAGATGCTGCTCGACTACGGGCGCGAGCTCGAAGACGTTCCCCTCGTCTTGCAATACAACAAGCGCGATCTAGCGGATCCCTATGCGATCGAAGAGTTGCATCGGAAACTCGGGATGAATGGAGTCGCCGTATTCGAGGCGATTGCGACCGAGAACTCGGGTGTCCTCCAGACGCTTTCGACGCTCTCCAAGCACGTGATTCGCAGCCTGCGAGGCCAGCAGTTCTCCGCCCAGACCGACGCCAAGGCGGAGCCCGGCGACAGCCTCAGCGGCCTCCAGGCCCAGCCAGAACCGATCCAGACCGAGGCAATCGAACCCGCTGCCGAACCGACGCCGATGGACGCTGCCGAGGAGGTCGCGCCGACGGCTCCCGCTGCGGAAGTCAGCGCAGCGGCCAGGATGGAAGACGCGATCCTCGCCGAAGAAGAGCACCCCGAGGCCAATCTGATCGACGACCTGGCCGCATCCGCGCAGACCGCGCTCGATATCCCCTGGGGCGAACTCGAAGACGAGGGCGAACCGGCGGCGGCCGTCCAACTCGATTCCGAATTTTCGATTGCATCCGTCGGAGAGGCCACCCGAAGTGGCGAGCGCGGCGTGCGCATCCCGCTCGTCGTCAGCGACAAGAGTGGCCGGACATCGAATCTCGTGCTCACCATCCAGCTCGATCCCGAGCCCAACGGAGAAAGCGGCTGATGCGCAAGCGGATCGGCATCTATCGCGCAACCGAAGAAGCGCGCCAGCTGATCCCCTCACTGCTGGAAAATCCCGAGTTCGAGATCGGCGCCATCGTCGAGCCCGATGACGAATCGATTCGGCAGCATTTCAGCGCAATCGATCCCGGCATCGCGCGCGTGTTGGACGCGTGCATGACTACCGATCTCGACGCGCTGATTCTCGATACGAACCTTCACGCCGTGATTGATGCCAGCGCGAGCGGCGATTTTGCCGCGAGCCACCCAGCCCTCAGCGAGCGAGGCGTCCAGATCGTCACCCCCCTGACCGCGCGCCTCCTCTGGTGCTTCGGTCGCACCTCGCCGAACAGCAAGGCCGATCTCCTGACTGCGCTTCACGAGATCGTGGAGTCCTACAACCTCACCGTCGACGCGGACGAACTCTTTTCGCGTGTGCTCGAGATTGCCGTCGCCGTCACCGGTGCCGAGGGCGGCTCCCTGATGTTGTTGGATCACGCTGCCCGCGAGCTTCGCGTGCGGGTCGCAGCGGGTGTCGAACCCGAATTGTGGCCCAAAATCCGGGTTCCGATCGGTCATGGCATTGCGGGCCGCGTCGCCGCAGACGCTCGCCCGCTCCGGCTTCGCGGCAAGGCCGATCGCCAGGCTTTCCAGATCGTCCGCGAGCGCCTCGACGTCGAATCGGCCATCTCGGTGCCGCTGATCTTCGAAGGCCGCGTGCTCGGCGTCCTCAATCTGCACCACTCGACCCAGGCAGATGCCTTTTCGGATGAGAGTCTCGAATTCGCCGAGCAGCTCGCACACCTCGACGCCCAGATCATCGCCCGATCCCAGGAACACGAAGCCCTGCGGAGTCAGGCCGCTCGCTACACCGCGGTACGGCGCGTGCGGGAGATCCTGTCGGGAAGAGATCCGC
Organism: Deltaproteobacteria bacterium; assembly: GCA_024640705.1. Classification (GTDB taxonomy): domain Bacteria; phylum Myxococcota_A; class UBA9160; order UBA9160; family SMWR01; genus JACZVU01. The sequence goes on along the minus strand of JAHEEJ010000001.1, from coordinate 18,091 downwards.
TTCCGGATCGACTGCGCTCGTTCTGCCTCTTCGTCGCCGAACAAGTCGGCCATGGCATAGCGACCATCTACCTGCGTGATAGTGGCGAAACGGATCTGCGACTGAGTGCGACCTCGCTGGAAGGCGGCGGTTTCGGTGGCGAATACCGGATCAAGATCGGCAGAGGCATCGATGGGTCCGCCGCACAGGCACGAGAACCTTCGATCTTGCGGTCCGCGAAGGGCAACCTCGCCTACGCGGCCGTTCCACTGATTGCCGGCGATACTCTCTTTGGTGTTCTATCCGTCCAGGGTGGCAACGAGGCGGCTGGCAGCCGCGCTGCCGAGGAAACGCTGTCCGAAATTGCCGCGGCGGCAGCTGAAGAGATCGCCCACGCAGAGCGCGAAGCCAGCATGACTTCCCAAGCCACCAAGGTGGGTGCACTCAACGAAGCCGGAATCCGGATGATCTCCGCGACCGATCCCGCCGAGGTGCTGCGCATGGCAACCTCGTCTGCCGCGATGGCACTGGGAGCCGATCACGCGATCCTCAGGATCCAGGATGAAGAAACCCGGCGGTATGTGATCCGGTCCTATTTCGGTTCCGCAGATGGCCGACTCCAGGAGCAGTTGTTCCGACTGGACAAGCGAATCGCCGTCGAAGTCATCAAGAAGCGCGCGCCCCATCTGATCGCCGACCTCGCAGACGACGCCGCACTGAGCGAACTCCGCGCAGACTTCCAGTCCGCGATCGCAGCGCCACTGATGCGAGAAGGCCGCGTGATCGGAACGCTCACCATCTACGACAAGGTCGTTGCCGACCGCTTCTACGTTGGCCGTTTTTCGCAGGAAGACCTCGGACTGTTCACGAAGTTCGCGTCCTATGTCGAGCGGGCGGTGACCAACGCGGACTTCTACGCCCAGGCGCGCCAATATCGAAATTTCGAGACTGAGACGGGCCTCCCCAACGAGCGCTATCTGAACAAGCGAATCGACGACGAAATTGCACGCGCATCGGAACACGAGGGCGCGCTCGCGATTGCGGTTTGCTCGCTCGAGAACCTCGATGAGATCCGGAATGCGACGGGCCGGGGGCGCGCCCGCGAGGTGGTGCAGCGAGCCGTCGAAGCGCTTCGCAATCACCTGCGGGATTTCGACGTGATCGGCCGCACCGGCAAGGGCGAATTTACCATCCTCATGCCCGACCCGGGCTACTCGGCGGGAGAGCGCGTCTACGCGCTGGCTCGCGCAGTCGCCGACGACATATCCAAGGACAACACCCTCAACGATCCGATCCGGATTGCGCTGAGCTTCGGATATGCGCTCTATCCGACCGAGGGCACAGCGCGCGAAGACCTGCTCACGCGCGCAGGGACTCCCCGTATTCGCATGGTCTAGCGGGTCTCGAGCCCACCCGATCTACGAGCGAAATGCTTCGATCAGGATGGCGGCGACCTCCGGTCGCATGATTCGCGGATCCGGCGTCTCCCCGGAGTGCAGCTGTTCGCGCACCTTGGTACCGCTCACCATCACCGGTTTCTCATCGGGATGCCTTTCCGTGAGATCGACGCGCCCGAGCGATTCGTAGAACGCCGCAAACCCGATCTTGCAGGGCCGGATGTGCAGCTCACCCGCGAGCTGGTCGAACACCTCCTGGGCATCGAAGTCGCCCCAGATCGGACTGCCATCCTCGAACGGGGCATCGGCGTGTTTGCGGCCGATCACGAGATCGCTGAAGCCGTAGTTCTGGCGGTAGATCGCGTGCATGATGGCTTCGCTCGGGCCGCCGTAGAACATCTTGATGTCGAGCCCGATCAGTTCGAACACTTCCGACAAGTCGTACCCAACGGAGCGCCAGAGCGCCTCGTCCTTGTCACCCTCTCCGAGCAGCCGCCGGTCGTGGAGCAGCCGGTAACAACGCATCCGGGTGGCGGCCGGCACGTCATCGCCCTTGAGTTCACCAACGAGCGGATTGAGGACGACGCCCGTGAAATGACCCCCACGCGTGAGGATTTCGGCGCCCGCGACCAGCGCGTATTCGTGGGCTCGGTGCAGCGGATTGCGGGTCTGGAAAGCCAGCGCGCGATCCCACTTGTGCTCCCGAATGAACGTGCGCGTCATTCTCGGCGAGAGCATGTACTCGCCGTAATCGGGATCGATGGGTTGCGGGAGTACGCGCAGCGTCCCCCCAAGCAGATGATTGCGCGGATCACTTTCGACCGCGCGTCCACCCGGATGATCGAATCGATCCGTCCGGTACACCTTCTCGATGTAGCGCGTCTTGTCCCACTCGAAGATCTCGAGATCATCGAGGACCCCGACCACCGTGCCCGACTCGTCTCGAAGTGCGGCCGACCCTCCGGCGGACAACGAGGAGATTTCTTCGGGCGTCACGGGAAGCGACAACGGAATCCCCCACGCGAAGCGACGCCCACCCACTTCGATGCACTGTTCGTCGAGAACGCGATTCCACACGTCGGCGCGCATCGGGCCTTCCATCGGCGACAACGCACCATCAGAAATCCGATAAACGGTCGAGAGATCGGCCCGGGTGACGCGCACCGACGGAAGCGCTTCCGCCTCCTTCACGAACCGGCTCCGCTGTCCGAGCGGAACACGGCGGTCGATCAAATCGTGCAACCCGCCATGCACCGGAACCAGATCGGCGCTCGTATCCAACTTGTTTTCGGTCATCCCTCGATCTCTCCTTCTCTACCACACAACATGATTGCCATCTCCATCCGCGAACAAAACCGTGTCACCGGATCCATCGAACCGCCTCACGAAGAGCCGATAGCGATTGCCCGATACGGACTCGTAGACCACGAGTGAGCCATCCGGTGAAACCGCCGGGCCGTACTCTTCCGCACCGGATCCGCGCCCGATCCGGGTGCGGCCGGTGCCGTCGCGGCGGATGCGCCATAGCGCGGGCGTCTTGCCGACGGTCCGACTGTAGACGATCCACTCGCCATCCGGCGAAAAAGAAGGTTCCCGGCCCTGGGCGAGCACCCGGGCGGGTTCTGCGCCTCCAAAGGTGTGGATCCAGATCTCGCTGCGCCGATCGGGGAAAAGCCGGACGTAGGCAACCGCAGCGCCGTCCGGGCTGCAGGCGGGCTCTCCGTCCATCGGCCCCGCGGAGATCGGTTCGACCGCGTCGCCCGGGCCCAATGCGGCAATCTGCGAGACCAGCTTCGCCCGGCTCACCCCGCCCTCCTCCGGTTTCGGCCGCCTCGCGACCGCCGCGACCAGTCGCCCGCCCGGCCCGTAGCAGCCCTGTGGGTGATGGTCGGGCCCTCTCGTGAGTTGGGACACGATCTGCGAGTCGCGCTCGAATTCGAAGAGTTGAAGCGTTTGCTGGTCCCACTGGGCGAACAGCAGACGATCGCGCCCGGGAGACCAGGCAAGCGGAATCGCACCCGCCCGCGCCGACTCGATTGGCGTCACCTGCCGACTCCTGGGATCGAGGAGGGAGAGCCGACCCGCAAATTCGTCATTCGCGCGGCCGCCAAACGCCTTGGCGAGGTAGTCGCGAAACGTGTTCAGATGGACGACCGCGGAATGGTCGAGCCCGCGTCGGGATTCCGCCGCCCCGCGCGTTGCGCGCGCCTCTGCGCGGCGGCGGGCTTCGTCTTCGGGGTGAAAGATGAACGCAATCGGATCCTCCGGGATCTCTTTTCGCGCCACGCCCGGCCCCTGACATCCGAGCGCGACGAGCACCCACCCGATCGCGATCGCGACCCGTGCACTTCTCATGTTTGATCGTGCCCCAAAGATTGTCTCGGCTCGAAGATTTTTGCGGCAGGGCCGCCGATCGTCACCTTGCGGCACTCGACCGGCTCCCGTCGCTGCCGCATCGTCAGCGCCGACGGCGCGTTCGGGCCCGGCTTCGGGCAGGCTCAGAATCGACGCGATTTTGGCGTTGCGCCCAAGATCCTCGGCGATCTTACCCGAGATCGGGCTCCGCCCCAGGACAGCCGGGCACTCCGCGGATCTGCGCCTACAATCGAGGGATTCTGGGAGGGCGGAAATGCACGGAACACTGGCACTGGTTCTCGCCGGCGGTGAAGGTCGGCGGCTTTACCCGCTCACGCGCGAGCGGAGCAAGCCAGCGGTCTACTTCGGCGGTCGGTATCGGCTGATCGACTTCGTGCTGTCCAATCTGGTGAACAGCCGCATGCTGCGCATCAAGGTGCTGACCCAGTACCGGGCCACCTCGCTGGTGCGGCACCTGGCGCGAGCCTGGTCGGTGGCGCCCGGCGTGCTCGATCAGTTCATCGATCCGGTCCCGGCGGCGATGAACCTGGGGCCGTCGTGGTTTCGCGGCACCGCAGACGCCATCTGGCAGAACATCGACCTGCTGCGAGAAGAGCGCCCGCAGGACGTGCTGGTGTTTGGCGCGGACCATGTCTACAAGATGGATGTGCGTCAAATGTTGGCCAAGCATCGGAATGCTGGCGCGGATCTCACCGTCGCAACGCTGCCCATGCCTCGAGCGGAGGCCCACGCGTTCGGCTGTTTGTCGGTGGACCACGACGGCCGCGTCACCGACTTCCACGAGAAGCCCGCCGATCCGCCCGCGATGCCGGGCAGGCCCGATCATGCTTTGGTGTCGATGGGCAACTACATCTTCCGCACCCCCGCACTGCTCGAGGAACTCAAGCGCAATGCCTCCGCTGAACAGACCACCCACGACTTCGGTCGCGACATCCTGAGCACTTCCCACAAGCGGATGGCCGTATTCGCGTACGATTTCACCTCGCACCTGTGCACCGGCGAAGCGGAGGGGGGGCGCGGCTACTGGCGAGACGTCGGCGACCTCGATGCGTACTTCGAGGCGAGCATGGACGTCGTGTCCGTTTCGCCGAAGCTCAACTTGTACAATGATGGGTGGCCTATCCGCGGCCTGCTGCCCTCACACGGTCCGGCGAAATTCACCTTCAACGATACTGGCGATGGCCGCGTCGGCATGGCCACCGACTCGGTCGTCGGCGCCGGAGCCATCCTGTCGGGCGGCCGGATCAACCGCACCGTGGCCTTCCAGGGGGTCTACGTGCACAGCCGCGCGGATGTGCAGGAGAGCGTGCTCTTCCCGCAAGTCGATGTGGGGCGCGACGCGCGGCTGCGGCGTTGCATCGTCGACAAGGGCGTCCGGATCCCAGCCGGAGAAGTGATCGGCGAGGATCCGGAGCGGGACCGGAGTCGCTTCGCGGTCAGTCCGGGTGGCATCGTCGTGGTGGCCCGCGAGCACTACGACCAACTCGACGAGTTCGACCCTCCGGCTCCAAGACAGGCCCAGGGCTGATTCTAGATGCGCATCCTGTTTCTGGCGTCTGAGTTGGCGCCGCTGGCGCAAACGGGTGGACTCGGAGAGGCGGTCGCGGGGCTTGCCACGGAGTTGGTCCGTCTCGGGCACGACGTCTGCTGCGCACTGCCCGGCTACCGGGATCTCCTCACGCATCCGGAGTGTCCCGCGCTGGCTCCAGCCGAAAGCGTGGAGCTTGGCGGCGCTGGCGAATGGCAACGCGGCCGTTGGCTCGCGGGTAGACTTGCGACGGGTGTCGAGCTGAGAGTGCTCGAACTGCCCGAACTCTACGACGGGCCCGGCCTCTACGCCGGAGACGAGTCGGACGCGCGCCGTTTCATCGCGCTCGGGCAAGCGGGCGCGCAGCTCGCCTTGCAGCTCGCAAGCGACGTCTTGGTGGCGCACGACTGGCACGCGGCGCTCGCACCCTGTGTGTTGCGTGTGCAGCAGGCGGGCGCTGCGACACGCGCTCGAGACAGCGTTCCCGCCGCCGTGCAGGTCGTGCACAACGGCGCCTACATCGGCCGCTTCGAAGCGGATCAGTTCGCGCATACCGGCCTGCCCTCCAAACTCTTCGGGCCGAGTGGTCTGGAGTTCTACGGCGGAATCTGCCTGCTGAAAGCGGGTCTGCTCTTCTCAGACCGCGTCGTCGCCGTATCCCCGACCTACGCGCGCGAGCTGTGCACGCCGGAGTTGGGTGGAGGCCTGGACGGTGTCTATCGCGCTTGCGCCGATCGCCTGATCGGCATCCACAACGGCATCGACACCCAAAGCTACGCGCCGGAAAGCGACGCGGCGCTGGCAGCCCGCTTTTCTGCCGCCAACCCGGCGGGCCGCACCCGCTGTCGCACCGCACTGCTCGACGAACTCGAACTCGCGACACCGCCCGCGGGGCGCTTGATCGCGTCGGTCGGGCGCTTGGCTGCACAGAAGGGCTGGGACGTGCTCGCAGATGCGCTGGACGGACTGGTCGCCGCCGGTGCTGCACTCGCGCTGCTCGGCGAAGGGGACCCGCTGATTGCCGCCGTGATCGAAGACGCCGCCGTAAGGCACCCGGGCCGTGTACGGCTGGTGCGCGGCTGGGATGCAGCGCTGTCCCGGCGGATCTACGCGGGCGCAGACGCGCTGCTGGTGCCCTCTCGCTTCGAGCCCTGCGGGCTGGTGCAGCTGCTCGCTCAACGCTATGGATGCTTGCCGATCGCAAATCGGGTGGGGGGACTCGTGGATACGATCGTCGACGGCGAAACCGGTTTGCTGTTCGCTCCGCTAGAACCGGACGTGTTGATCGGCGCGGCGGAGCGCGCTGCGAAGCTTTTGGCTGGGCCGGGGGCGGCGGACCTGCGTCGTCGACTGATGAAACAGGATGTTTCCTGGGCCGAACCCGCCCGACACTGGGTGGCGTTGCTCGAAGAGGCGGTGCGAGCCGCCGCGAGCGCGCGAACCTAGATGGAGCGCGACCTGAAACTCGAACCCGGTAGGCCGGAACCCCTGGGCGCCGTTTGGGACGGTGCGGGCGTAAACTTCGCGCTCCAATCGGCGGCCAGTACGGGCGCCGAGTTGTGCCTGTTCGACGCCGAAGCACCCGGTGCTCCCGAGACGCAGCGCCTGCCTCTCCCGGGCCGCACGAACGGCGTGTGGCATGGCTACCTCCCGGGTGCAGGACCCGGGTTGCTCTACGGCTACCGCGTATCCGGACCCTGGCTGCCCGAGCAGAGTCTGCGCTTCGACTCCTCCAAGCTGCTCGTCGATCCGCGCGCCGCAGCGCTCTCGGGCCCCCTGGTCTGGGACGAAGCGCTCACGGCCCGACCCGACGGCGAAACGCCCCCGTCTGACACCGCACCGTTCGTACCGCGCGCCGTCGTCGTCGACCCCGCTTTCGACTGGCAGGACGATTGCCTGCCCCAAACTCCCTGGAGCCGCAGCGTACTCTACGAATGCCACGTGAAGGGAATGACGCAGCAGCATCCGGGCCTCCCTCCCGATCAACGCGGCCGGTTTCTCGGACTGACCCATCCCGATCTGCTGGATCACCTGCGCACGCTCGGCGTCACCTCGCTGTGCCTGCTCCCGGTCCAGCATGCGGGACTCGACGCACACCTGGGGCGTCGCGGTCTGGTCAACTATTGGGGTTACGGCACCCTCGGATTCTTCGCCCCGGACGCGCGCTTTGCCTCCGGAGATCGAGGCGAGCAGGTGCACGAATTCCGGCAGATGGTGCGCGCACTGCACGCCGCCGGTCTCGAAGTGATCCTCGACGTGGTCTACAACCACACACCAGAAACGGACCCGCGCGGCGCTACGTTCAATCTGCGCGGCATCGATGATGCTGCCTACTACCGTCATGATCTCATACACCCCGGTGAGTACGTCGACTACAGTGGCTGTGGCAACAGCCTCGACCTGAATTCACCGGTCGCCCTCGAGTTCGTGCTCGACAGCCTGCGCTACTGGGCGGGTGAGATGCACGTGGACGGTTTCCGATTCGACCTGGCGCCCGCCCTGTGCCGCGATGCCGAGGGACGCTTCAACCCCGAGGCGCCGTTCTTGCGCTGCCTGCGTGAAGATCCGCTGCTCGCCCAGCGGAAGCTGATCGCAGAGCCCTGGGATCTGGGACCCGACGGCCATCGACTGGGAGGCTTCCCGTCTCCCTTTGCGGAGTGGAATGATCAATACCGCGACGTGGTCCGGCGCTACTGGTGCGGAGATCCGGGAAACCGGCCCGCTCTCGCCGCAGCGCTCAGCGGCTCGAGCAACATCTTCGAACCGAGCGGCCGCACACCCCAGGCGAGCATCAACTTCGTGACCTGCCACGACGGTTTTACCCTGAGCGACGTGGCCAGCTACAACGAAAAACACAACGAGGCCAATCTCGAACAGGGAGGCGACGGCAGAAACGGCGAGCCGAGCTGCAACTGGGGCGTGGAGGGGCCTTGTGAAGACGCCGCGGTGCGGCGGCTGCGCGAACGCGCGCGCCGCAATCTGATCGCCACCCTCGCGCTCTCGCTTGGGGTGCCGATGCTCTCCCACGGCGATGAACTGGGACGAACCCAGCGCGGCAACAACAACGCCTACTGTCACGACTCCGATCTCACCTGGGTGGATTGGAGCTTCGATCCCGCGCAGGAGGCCTTTCGCGAATTCGTGCGCCGCTGCCTGACACTGCGCCGGGCCAATGCCGTCTTCCGGCGCCCCTGGCACCTGACCGGAACGCGGGTCGGACCGCTGGGCCTGATGGACGTCGCCTGGCTGCGTCCAGACGGAACCGCTCTCGAACCGCAAGATTGGCAGACACCCGGCCACGCACTCGCAATCCTGCTGGCCGCAGAGGCTGCCGAGGATCGAGACGAGTTTGGCCGTGCACAGGCGGCGCGCCCCGTGCTGATGTTGTTGAACAGTGGACCGGAGGACATCCCCTTCGCGCTGCCCGCACTGCCGTTGGCCGGGCGCTTCGTCGAGCGCCTCGATACAGCTGGACCGCCCGGCCGTGAGCGCGACGGCTCGATACTCTGGGTGCACGCACACTCACTCGTCGTGCTCGAGTGGGAGGCGACGCCGTGACACCGAGCGGCTCCACGCTTGCCGCGGTCGAGCGAGATGCGCTGTTGGCCGGTCGGCACACCGACCCCCACCGCCTGCTCGGAGCGCATCCCATCACCCGGCGCGGACGCACTGGAGCGCTGGTGCGCGCATTTCACCCGGAGGCGCGCAGTGCCGCCTGTGTCATGCCCGACGGTGAGCGCGTTTCACTGCCGGCCATCGCAGCGGGGCTGTTCGAGGGTTTCATTCCAGATCGCTCCGTTCCGTTCGCGTACCGGCTGCATTTTGCTTTTGCCAACGGAGCCGAATGGGAGCGCGGCGACCCCTACCGATTCGCACCGACCCTGGGTGAACTCGACCTGCACTTGATCGGAGAAGGCCAACACTGGCGGCTTTGGGAGGCACTCGGCGCAAACCCGTGCCGTGTCGATGGCAGCGACGGTGTCCGATTCGCGGTCTGGGCCCCCAACGCGGCCGGAGTGAGCGTGCTCGGCGACTTCTGCGCCTGGGACGGGCGCCTGTTTCCGATGCGCTCTCTGGGCGGATCCGGCGTGTTCGAGCTTTTCGTCCCCGATGTCGAACCGGGCGCGCTCTACCAATTCGAGATCCGCACACCGGACGGCGTGCTGCGCGAGAAGGCCGACCCGCTCGCCCGCCAGACCGAGCACCCGTCGGCCATGGCCGCCCGCGTGCACGCCTCCCACTACAGCTGGGGCGACGACGCCTGGATCCGCGAGCGCGGCGGGCGCGAGCCGCGGCGGGAGCCACTCGCGATCTACGAGGTGCACCTCGGTTCTTTCGCGCGGGTGCCCGAGGACGGCAACCGCGTCCTCGGCTACCGCGAACTGGCCCCGCGCCTCGTCGCCCACGCGCAGCGCTTCGGCTTTACGCACATCGAACTGCTGCCGGTCATGGAGCATCCCTTCACGCCGTCCTGGGGTTACCAGGTGACCGGCTACTACGCACCCACCGCGCGCTACGGCGATCCGGACGATCTGCGATTTCTGGTAGACCACTGCCACCAGCACGGCCTCGGCGTGATTCTCGACTGGGTGCCTGCGCACTTTCCGCGCGACGACTGGGCGCTGCGCCTCTTCGACGGAACCCCCCTCTACGAGCACGCCGACCCCAAGCGCGCCGAACACCCGGATTGGGGCACCCTGATCTTCAACTTCGGCCGCCTGGAGGTGAAGAACTTCCTGATCGCGAATGCGCTCTACTGGCTCGAAGAGTTCCACGTGGATGGGCTGCGCGTAGACGCGGTGGCTTCGATGCTCTACCTCGACTACTCGCGCAAGCCGGGCGAGTGGACGCCCAATCGCTACGGCGGCCGCGAGAACATCGAAGCGGTGGCGTTTCTGCGCGAGCTCACGAGCCTGGTCGCCGAGCGGCATCCGGGCTGCATGACGATCGCCGAAGAATCGACCGCCTGGCGCGGCGTCACACACCCCGTCGCCGAAGACGGCCTCGGTTTCACCTTCAAGTGGAACCTCGGTTGGATGCACGACACGCTCCGCTACCTGGAGCGGGACCCGGTCCACCGTCGCTTTCATCACGACGAGCTCAGCTTCGCCATGCTCTACGAGTACGACGAATTCTTCCTGATGCCGCTCTCCCACGACGAGGTCGTGCACGGCAAGGGCTCGTTGCTGGCAAAATTTGCGGGAGACGAGGCGCAGCGCTTCGCCCAGTTGCGCCTGCTGCTCGCCTACCAGTGGACGCGGCCGGGAAAGCAACTCACCTTCATGGGCACCGAGCTGGGTCCTGCAAACGAATGGAACTTCGACGCGAGCCTCGACTGGCACCTGGCGGACGACCCGCGTCGGCGAGGGCTGCAGCAATTCCTGCAGGATCTGGCTCGAATCTATCGCGAGCGCCCCTGTTTCTGGCGCTGGGATCACGATCCGACGGGCTTCGCCTGGATCGACTGCAACGACCGGGAGAACTCCGTGCTTTCGTACCAGCGTCGCGACGGAGATGCCCACGCGCTGGTGATCCTGAACCTGACACCGGTGCCTCGCCTCGACCATCGGATCGGAGTGCCCAGCGGCGGCGCCTACCGGGAGCTGCTCTCGAGTGACGCCTCCCGCTACGGCGGCGGTGGGCAATCGACGCGTGAGCTGGTTGAAACGGAAGCGATCCCCTGGCACGGTCTGCCGCAATCGCTCCGGCTCTGTCTGCCCGCGCTCTCGGCGCTGGTGCTGGTCCCGGCACGCACATGACCGCCACGCGGCCGTGTCTGCAAGCGCTGGCTGCACGCCTCGGCGTGGTGGACGTCTTTCACGATATCGCCGGTGTCCGGCACGAGACGAGCGACACCACGCGCGAAGCCTTGTGCGCGGCGATGGGCCATGACGCTTCGTGCGAAGATCTCGCGGCACGAGCGCTCGCCACCCTCGAGCGCGAGCAGCACTCGGCCCCGATCGAGCCCGTTCAGGTGTGGCGGCAACACGCGCGACTCACACCCGCGCTGCTGTTGCGCCATCCGGGTACCCGCAACGCATTGGCCATCCGCATCGAACTCGAGCACGAGGACGGAACCCAGGCCGCGCTCGAGCGCGAGCTGCCGGGCATGCCCGCCGGGACACCGCTGCGCCTCCCCCTCCCCGCACAGCCGAGCGCGGGGGTTCACTGCGTCCGGCTGATCTGGGCCAGCGGCCGCGCCGAACAGCGCCTCTGGGTCGTGCCGCGCACGGCCTTCGGCGCAGCCGAGGCGTTGGGTGCGACGCGCGGTTTCGGCGTCTGGACCAACCTCTACACCGTTCGGAGTGAACGCAGCGGACACTGGGGTTTCGGAGATCTCAGCGACCTTGGAACACTGGCGCGCCTTTGCGGCGAGTGGGGCGGCGACTTCATCGGCATCCCGCCGTTGCACGCGATTCCGGCTCGTGCCGACGAAGTCTCGCCGTACGGACCGGTGAGTCGGCTGTTTCGCAGCCCGCTCTATCTGGATGTCGAAGCGGTTCCGGAGTTCGCCGACTGCGAAGCCGCGCGAACCGGGCTCGACACGCCCGCCAAGCGGCAGACCCTCGCTTCGCTGCGCAGCGCGAAGGCGATCGATTACGGCGCCGTGCTCGACGCAAAGCTGGAGCTGCTGCGCGAACTCCACCGGTGCTCTGAAGCACAGGCGACGCGCCGCGCTGCCTGCGATGCCTACCGCGAGCGCGAGGGGGAGGCGCTGCTCGACTTCGCCACCTTCGAAACGATCGCAGCTCAGCAAGGCGGTTCGGACTGGCGGTTGTGGCCCGCTCCGCTGCGCGATGCACGCGGTGCCGCCGTCGCTCGCTTCCGCGCCGAGCACGTGGGCGAGGTGGATTTTCGCAGTTGGCTCCAGTTCGAACTCGACCGGCAGCTCGGCCGTGCCGCCAAAACGGGGCGCGCCGCGGGCTTGCGCCTCGGACTCTACGGGGACCTGGCCGTCGGCTCGTCGCTGGGCTCCGCCGACACCTGGAGTTTCGGCGGGCGATTCGCGTCCGGTGTCCACGTCGGCGCGCCGCCGGACGCCTTCAGTGCGGACGGTCAGGATTGGGGCGTCGCACCGCTCGACCCGCAGGCGCTTCGCGCGGACGGCTACCGGTTTTTCGCCCGACTGCTGGCCAACAACTTCCGCCACCTCGGGGCCTTGCGAATCGATCACGTGATGGGTTTCGAGCGGCTGTTCTGGATCCCGCAAGGGCGCCCCGCTGCAGAAGGCGCCTACGTCCGCTACCCGCGCGACGAACTGCTCGGCGTGGTGGCGCTCGAGAGCCAGCGCCATCGCGCTGTCGTGGTGGGCGAGGATCTCGGCACCGTGCCGGCGGACCTGCCCGCCGAGTTGGCTTCCTGGGGGATTCTGTCCTCGTCGGTGCTGACCTTCGAGCGCGAGGACACGAGCTTCCGCCCGGCTTCGCAAATCCCCGCGCGGGCGCTCGCGAGTGCCAATACGCACGACCTGGCACCGCTTTCGGGCTGGCTCCGCGGACGCGATCTCGAGCTGCGGCATGGCCTGGGCGAACTCGCCGACCCATCGGACCATGCATCCGCCCAGCAACAACGCGCTGCCGAGCGCAGCGCCTGGCTGGAGCGGTTGCGCACCGAGGATCTGCTTCCGCCCGACGGCGAGCCCACTCCGGCGGATTGGTGCCGGGCGACGTCGGCGTTCCTGGCAAAGACCGCGGCTCGACTCGTAGCCGTCTCGCTCGACGATCTGGCCGGCGAGATCGAGCCGCTGCACCTGCCCGGAATCGGCTCGGAGCGCCACCCGGGATGGTGTCGGCGGATGGGCTGCACGCTCGAGGCGTTGGCGGCCGACGCACCGCTGCGGGCTGGGCTCCCGCAGATCGGGCGGGCAGCCGATACTCTTCCGCCCGACGCGAAAGGAGCGTAATCGCATGACACTGCCCCAACCCACCGAGCTGGCCAGCCTGATTCGCCGAAAGCTCCGGTACACGCTCGGCAAACGCTGGAGCGATGCCTCTGCGCGCGACTTCTTCCAGGCGACCAGTCTCGCCGTGCGGGAGCAGATGATCGAACGCATGTTCGCGACCGAGGAACGCTACGCGGCGACACGACCCCGCGCGCGACACGTCTACTACCTCTCCGTCGAATACATGGTCGGGCGTTCTCTGTCGAACAACCTGCTGAACCTCGACCTGCTCGACGTCGTCGAACGCGCGCTCGCAGAACTCGGCGTCGACCTCAGCGATCTCGACCAGGTCGAGCCGGACGCCGCGTTGGGCAACGGAGGACTCGGCAGGCTCGCAGCCTGCATGCTGGACTCGCTCGCCACGCTCGATCTTCCCGGACTCGGTTACGGCATCAACTACGAACACGGTCTGTTCCGCCAGCGTTTCGAAAACGGCGAACAACGCGAAGAGCCGGACAGCTGGCGCGCACTCGGTACGCCCTGGTTGATCGAACGACGCGACCAGGCCGTATTGATTCCGGTGTTCGGCCGCGCGCGCCGGCGCCGCTTGCGCGGAAAGGCGGCCTGGACGGGTTGGCGCGCGCTGATCGGCATCCCTCACGACATGCCGATCGTCGGCTACGGCGGTCACACGGTGAACGTGCTGCGGCTCTATTCCGCCCATCCACTCGACGAGATCGATTTCGAGCAGTTCAATCGGGGTGACTACGCGGCAGCCTTTCGCAACAAGATCGACTACGAGCGCATCTCGAAGCTGCTCTATCCATCGGATTCGCACGAATCAGGTCGGGAGCTGCGCCTGCTGCAGGAGTACTTCTTCGTCGCCTGCGCGCTGCGCGACATCTGTGCGCGTCACCGGGCGGCCGGCGAGCCCCCGCAGACCCTGCCCGAGCGCGTCGCGATCCATTTGAACGACACCCACCCGGCGCTTGCGGTGGTGGAGCTGCTGCGACTGCTGGTGGACGAGCAGGGCTTCGCGTTCGACGCAGCCTGGGCACTCGTCGAGAAGAGTTTCGCGTATACGAACCACACCTTGCTTCCCGAAGCGCTCGAGTGCTGGCCGCTGCCGATGCTCGCCCGGGTGTTGCCTCGCCACCTTCAGCTGATCGAGCTGGTGAACGAGCGGCTGCTGAAGCAGGTCGACGGGCGCTGGCCTGGCGATCTGGAGCGCCTGCGGCGCGTGTCGATCATCGAAGAGAGCGATCCGAAACGCGCGCGAATGGCGAACCTCGCCATCGCCGGGAGTTTCGCGGTGAACGGCGTCTCTGAACTGCACACCCGCCTGCTGAAGAAACGCCTCGTGCCGGATTTCTACGAATTGTGGCCCGAGAAGTTCCACAACAAGACCAACGGCATTACACCACGGCGCTGGCTGCGGCACGCCAACCCCGAGCTGGCCGCGCTGGTCAGCGAGCGCATCGGAGACGAGTGGGTGCGCAACCTCGATGCCCTGGTGACACTCGAACCCCACATCGAGGATCCGGCATTCCGCGAACGCTTCCTGGCCGTCAAGCTCGCCAACAAGCAGCGACTCGCGCGAGTGGTGAAGGCGAAAACCGGCATCGAAGTCGATCCGGCTAGCCTCTTCGACGTGCAGGTGAAGCGAATCCACGAGTACAAGCGCCAGCTGCTGGCGGCTCTGCACATGATTCATCTCTATCTGTCAATCGTGGAGGATGGTCGCGAACTCGAGACGCCCAGGACCTGCCTCTTCGCTGGCAAGGCGGCGCCGAGTTACGCAATGGCAAAGCTGGTGATCCGACTCATCAACGAGGTGGCCCGGGTCGTGAACGCGGACGCTCGCGTGCAGGGCCGACTGCGCGTGGCATTCCTGCCCGACTACAGCGTGTCGCTCGCCGAGCGCATCATCCCGGCGGCCGACCTGTCGGAGCAGATCTCCACCGCTGGACGCGAGGCCTCGGGTACGGGAAACATGAAACTCGCACTCAACGGCGCCGTGACGATCGGTACGCTCGATGGTGCAAACATCGAGATCCGCGACGCGGTGGGCGAAGAAAACATCTACATCTTCGGCTTGCGCACCGAAGAGATCGAGGATCTCGAGGCTCGAGCGGCATATGACCCCCGGAAGATCTACGAGTCCTCGCCGGAGCTGCGTCGCGCACTCGACGCGCTGCGCGACGGACGCTTCTCATCGGATGGGCCGGATCTGTTTCAGTCGATCTTTGCCGCACTCGTCGAGCACGGCGACGTCTTCTACCACCTGGCGGACTTCGACGCCTACGTGGCGACGCAACATCGGGTCGAGCGCGATTTCACCGACACCCACGGTTGGGCGCGCCGCGCCGCGCTGAACGTGGCTCGGATCGGCCGCTTCTCGAGCGATCGCACGGTACGCGAGTACGCCGAGCAGACCTGGCGGTTGCAACCGGTACGCTGAGCGCGCCGGGGATACGAACCCGGCCCGGGCCAGTCGAGGCGCTGCGATCCACGCGGCAAGCACCCCAGCCGTTCATTTTCACGTTTCGGAAGAAATGACCGTGTGCCCAAGAAACGCTTGCCCTTCCCCGCCCTTGCGGAAGAAGCCCACGGAATCCACCTTGCGGTCGAAGATTGCGACGACGATGTGATCTGCGTTGGGAAACGGAAAGTTCGCGCTTTCCGCGTAGGTCAGATCCATTCCAGAGAAGTAGGCACCTACACCGACGTGCGAGTGATAGACCGCCGTCACCTGCGCTCCGCGCGCTTCGGCCTCCTCGAAGACGATCATGTAGTCCAGCGAATTCATGTAGAACGCTTCCGTTCCATCCCGAGGATATTCGACCGGGTCTTGCCGGTGGCGCATCGTCATCTCGTTGCGGCAGCGCACGAGGCGCTCGAAACGGTCTTCGTCCGTCCCCACGATCAACCCGCAGCACTCCTCGGGCAGGCTCTGGATCGCGTGTGCGTAGAGATCGTTGAGAATCCGCCGCGGAATCTCCACCGAGGGCAGCGCCTCGTCGACATCGATGCGTGTCTGCCCATTATTTTCAGCGTCGATCATCTGGCCTTCTACCTACCGGATTGAGGCCTTCCCGACCACCCGGCGATTCCGAGGCAGGTGCTCGCGCGTCGCGCGGCTGCAGCCACGAGTCGCCCGTGAGGCCAATTCCCGGCCTCGAATCCCGGGGGCCAGCGGAGGCGGCATTCTACGCGACACCGCCTGCTCGTGCGAGTGCGGACCGGGCGCCGAGCCAACTGGCGAATCTTTCGGATTCGCTTGCAGCGCCGCACGGCCCCAGCGTGGGGCCGCACGCCTAACCGCGGAGCTTGCTGCTCGTCGGATCGTACGGAGCCGCCGGAAGGATTCGGGCCGTTCGCGCTTCTCCCACGACGTACACGTCGAGGTCGTCCGCGGAGTCGATGGCGTCCCGATCGACGTACGCGAGCGCCAGACTCTTCTTCACATGGTGACCGTACGCGCCTGAGGTGACGAATCCCACCCGCCGCTCGCCGATCCAGATTCCGTCGTCGGCGGACGCGTCCGCATCTCCAGCATCCACTTCGAGCAATACGAGTCGTTGAGCCGCACCCTCTTCGCGCTCGCGGAGCGCGGCCGCACGACCGATGAAGTCGCCCTTGTCGAACGCCACGAACCGATCGAGTCCGCTCATGCCCGGTGTGTAGGCCTGCGTGAACTCCGCGTTCCAGATGCCGTACGCCTTCTCCAACCGGAGGCTGTCGATCGCGCGGTCTCCAACGAGGCGCAGTCCGCTCTCCTGCCCCGCCTCTCGCAGCTCCCGCAAGAGCGTCCGGTGCCGGTTCGCCGGGACCACGATCTCGTAGCCGAGCTCGCCGGTGAGTGAAATCCTTCCGACGGCAGCGCGTGCAGTACCGACATCCAGCATCCGAACCGCCAGGAACGGGAACGCCTCGTCCGACACGTCGTCGTGAACGAGCCGCTCGAGGATCGCGCGCGACGCGGGTCCGGACAGCGAAAAACCCATCCAATCGTCCGTGATGTTGCGCAGTGCCACCCCGCTGTGGGGCAGCTGATCGCGAAACCAGCGCTGGTGCCAGGTCTGGAGGTAGTAGGAGCCCGTGAGCCAGAAGCGCTGCTCTTCCAGCCGCGAAACCGAAAGATCGCCCATCAAGCGGCCCGCTTCGCCGAGCATGGGCGCCAGACGGATGCGGCCGACTTCCGGGTTGCGACTCGCCACCAGACGATCGAGCCACGCTTCGGCGCCCGCGCCGCTGACCTCGTAGCGCGCGTACTGCGCAATCTCGTACGCGCCCGCAGCGGTGCGCACGGCCTCGACCTCGTCGGCCACGAGCAACTCCGCATTCGAGCGGCCGAGCGTTTCGTTCTCCTCGAACGCCGAATTGGGCGCGAAATACAGCGGAACCTCGAGCCCCCAGTTCACACTGAATCGCGCCCCCGCCGCCGCCAGCTCGTCGTAACACGGCGTCGTCTTGAGCGGCCGACCCGCGGGCAGCTCTTCGTTCGGATACGCCATCACGAACCGCCGCGCGTAGAATTGTCCGGTGGTGTCCCGCAGGTAGCGATCGTTCGACGCGTAGGGGCCGAAGCGCGCGACATCCATTCCGAATGCGTTCAGCCCCGGGTCACCGTCGACGATCCAGTTGGCGAGCGCGAGCCCGATCCCGGCGCACTGCGAGAATCCCGACATGCAACCGCACGCCGCCCAGTAGTTCGGGATGCCCTCGACCGGCCCGACCAACGGGTTGCCATCGGGCGTGAAGGTGAACGCGCCGTTGACCCAGCGCTTGATGCCGACGTTCTGCAGCACGGGAAAGCGCTCGAAGCCGATCGAGAGTTCCGGCATGATGCGATCGATCTCTTCCGGGAACAGCGTCATCCCGAAGTCCCAGGGCGCTCCTTCGACCGCCCAGTGGCGCGGGTTCTGC